>NZ_DBGB01000020.1:0-228881 GCF_002295765.1 Sphingobacterium sp. UBA865
TTGAGACAGCTTCTTTTTTTATACTATCTGTTCTAACATTTCGATATAGAGATCGATCCCTGCTCTAATTTCATCGATATAGATAAACTCATCCGCCATATGCGACCTTGCGCTATCACCAGGTCCCAACTTCAGAGAAGGGACAGGAATAAGAGCCTGATCGCTCATCGTCGGCGATCCATAGACGGCACGCCCCAGTGTAACACCTGCTTTGACAATTGGATGGGTTTCAGGAATGGAAGAAGACTTCAGACGCGTTGATCTCGCTGTGACCTCTGATTTGACATGAAACTTGATAATATCCAACGTCTCTTCATTCGAATAAGCATCTGTGGTTCTGACATCGACAACAAAGTTACAAGTAGCCGGTACCACATTATGTTGTGATCCCGCCTGAATTACTGTCACCGACATCTTAATCGGGCCTAAGGTTGACGAAGTCCTTTCAAACGTATAATTTTGAAACCATTCAATATCCCTAATCGCTTTGTAGATTGCATTATCGCCCTCATTACGTGCGGCATGTCCAGCTGTCCCTAATGCTGTACAATCCAACACCATCAGTCCCTTTTCTGCAATTGCCAAATCCAATAAGGTAGGTTCACCCACAATTGCAAAATCAATTGAACCGATATCATCCAAAACAGATTCTACACCGTTCTTACCTGAGATCTCTTCTTCGGCACTAGCGACAAGACAGAAGTTATACTTCAAGTCCGTCTGCTGGTAAAAATACAAAAATGTAGCTATCAATGATACCAAACAGCCTCCGGCATCGTTGCTCCCCAATCCGTACAATTTACCTTCCTCTACAGTCGCCGCCAAAGGATCTCTTGTATAACCTGTATTTGGTTTTACTGTATCGTGATGGGAGTTGAGTAATATCGTAGGTCTGGTGCTATCATAATGAGCGTTATATACCCAGACATTATTGCCTTTTCGATGTGTTTTGATATCACGCTCCTGAAAGAAGCGAACAATTAAATCCGCTGTGAACTCTTCCTCTTTACTTAAAGACGATAGTCCAATTAATTGTTTTAAAAGGGCCAGAGCATCTTCAAATAAGCCCTGCTTATCCTTCATGGTATAGTCCTCCTGCTTTATCCGCAGATAGTTTAATTCCTTTTATAAAAGCAGAACTAAAACCATTATGTTCCATTTCGTTCAATCCCGCTATTGTACAGCCCTTCGGTGATGTTACCTTATCAATCTCTCCTTCTGGATGAGCATTGGTGTGCAATAACAAATCAGCAGCGCCTTTTGCAGTTTGAACCGCCATCTTTAATGCATCATGCGCATGAAATCCGATTTCAACTCCACCTTGTGAAGCAGCACGGATCGCACGTAGGAAAAATGCAATACCGCAAGCACACAATGCCGTCGCCGATGTCATTAGGTCCTCATTAATAACAACGACTGAACCAACAGTTTCAAACATTTTCTCAACCTCCTTCAAACTGTCGTCTGAAGCATTGTCGCTGGCGATACACGTCATTGATTGCGCTATTGCAATTGCCGTATTAGGCATTGCTCGTATCACTGTGGCATCTGCCCCCAACTCTGCTTTTAAATCGGCACAAGAAACTCCCGACACAATAGAGACAAAAATCTGATTGGTCTTTTCAATTACAGGAGCCACTTCCACCAATACCTTTTTTAGTTGTTGAGGTAGGATTGCGAAAACAACAATATCAGCCCCCTTTACAGCGAGTTTATTATCATTACTTATTGAGAAGCCTTGGCGCGCTTCTTCGGCCAGTGCATTCAAATTTCTCCTCGTCAAGGTAATATCGGCAGCATGGGCAAATTCACTTTTTACAAGTCCTTTTGCCAAAGAAAGACCGATATTACCGCTTCCGATAATGGTGACCTTTTTCATAGCGATCGTTGGGTTTAGGTTAGATTTTTATTTTAATGTCAAGCAAGTGCCAAATTGTCCTTGTTGAAACAAATGCAAATTATTAGCATTTCCAATATAGACCTCTTGAACACCTTTATTTATAGCATTGAATGCATTTTGCAACTTAGGGATCATCCCGTCGTTCACTACGCCGGATTCCTTAAGATGTTCAAACTCTTCTGACTTAATCGTTGGGATTACCGAATTCTCATCTGTTACATCCCGTAAAACGCCGTTCTTCTCGAAACAATAAACCAAAGAAGTTTCATATAATGAAGCCAAAGACACCGCCAATGAAGAAGCTATTGTATCCGCGTTGGTATTGAGCAATTGTCCAAGGCCATTATGTGTAATAGCTGAAAACACAGGAACAAAACCCGCTTCCAAAAACTTTTTGATGGCCAAGGTATTTACAGAGTCATGTAACAAATCACCTACAAAACCATAATCGATATCTTTTACAGGACGCTTTATCGCTTTAATGACATCCCCATCAGCTCCGGTTAATCCGACAGCATCACATTTCAAATTTTGCAACTTCGCAACGATTGTCTTGTTTGTCAATCCGGCGTATACCATTGTTACAACGCGTAACATTTCCTCATTTGTCACACGCCGCCCTTCTACCATTTGGGCTTCGATGCCCAGTTCACTAGCCAAACGAGTTGCAATTTTACCTCCACCATGTACAAGAATCTTTTTCCCTGATAATGCGGAGAACTTTTCTAAAAAAGAATCCAATTGGCGTTCATCATCAATAATATTCCCGCCAATTTTAATAATATTTAATACACTATTAGCCATTACGCAACTTTTCCCAATAAAAATAGTTTTTCAAAAATCAATAGGATTGTACTATACCAAATCCTCTAACATACGTTTCAAAACAACCTGAGCAGCCCAAACACGGTTGCTGGCCTCTTTAATCACGAGTGAGTTTGGCCCATCCAAAATTTCTGAAGATAATTCGAGATCTCTTCGTACTGGCAAGCAATGCATAACTTTGGCATCATTTGTCAGCTTCAGCTTCTTATTATCCATCATCCAATCTTCATCAACACCATATACCTCGCCATATTCCTGATAAGAAGACCAGTTTTTCACATAGACAAAATCAGCATTCTTTAAACTTTCTTCAAGATCATTAGATATGGTTGCACCGGCTGTAAATTCTTCACTTAACTCATAGCCCATAGGTTGAGCTATCGTAAAATCAACCAATCCCTCTTCTTGCGCTTTACACATCCATTCTGCAAAAGAATTAGGTACCGCTTGAGGTAATGCCTTTACATGCGGAGCCCAAGCCAAAACCACTTTTGGTTTCTCGGTCTTTTTATACTCAGTGATGGTAATCATATCCGTCAAACTCTGTAGCGGATGCCGCGTTGCACTTTCTAAGGAAACAACAGGAACACCACAGTATTTAATGAATTTGTTGAATAAGTCTTCACTATAATCCTCTTCGCGATCTTTCAATTTTGGAAAGGAACGAAGTCCCAAAATATCACAATACTCGCCCATAACAGCAGCGGCTTCACGAATATGTTCAACAGTTGTCCCGTTCATCACAACACCATCCTGTGTTTCAAGAGCCCAACCATCTTTATCCATATTCATAACCATCACATTCATGCCCAAATTCATCGCCGCTTTTTGTGTGCTCAAACGTGTACGTAAACTGGGATTCAAAAATACAAGTCCCAGCGTTTTGTGTTGACCAAGATCCTGATTGTCATATGGTGCAGCTTTCAAATTTAACGCTTCTCGAACAACGTCCGCTACACTGGAAACATCCTTAACAGAGAAAAACTTTTTCATCTATATCTATTTATTCGAGTGCATCTTCAACGGCAATAAATAAGCGCGTCACACTCAGTATATATTTTAACTAATACAGTGCAATCAAATTTCCACAAGCTGAAACAGCCATTGGCCAATTTGACAGCATTTAGGGGTTTACGCAACCGTTACGGCCTTTACATGCTCCTTTAATGCAGATAAAAACTGATCCGCATGCTCTTTCGTCATATTCAGGGCAGGTAATAAGCGAATCACAAATGGCTTAGCCTCTCCCGTAAAGATACGGTTCTTTAACAAGAGATCCTTCTTCACATGACCCAACGATGCTGGAAGTTCGATACCGATCATTAATCCCCTACCTCTAACTTCAATAATTTCCTCTATTTGCTTCAATTCATTGATAAGATAGGTGCCGACTTGTGCAGCATTTTCCATAAGCTGATCTTGTTGGATGACCTCCAAAACAGCCAAAGCTGCCGCGCATGCAAGATGATTCCCCCCGAAGGTAGTACCCAAACTGCCGTAAGTAGCTTTAAATTTAGGCGATATACTTATTGCTCCGATTGGAAACCCATTGCCCATACCTTTTGCCATGGTATAAATATCAGCTTCGACGCCGGAATAATCCTGGGCGTAGAATAAGCCCGTCCTGCCGTAGCCACATTGTACTTCGTCTGCAATGAAAACTGCATTATATTGATCACAAAGAGACCGAATCAAACGAAGAAAAGAAACTGAAGCCTCCCGAATACCGCCAACTCCCTGAATACTCTCTACAATAACGGATGAAATTTCCTCACCATAAGATGCGAAAGCGCTGGTTAAAGCCTCTTCATCATTAAAAGGAAGAAAAACAATATTGTCCGTCTCGTTTACAGGAGCCACGATACTCGGATTGTCTGTTGCAGCAACAGCTAATGATGTGCGTCCATGAAATGCTTTTGAAAATGCAATAACCTTCTTTCTTTTGTTATAAAAGGAAGCTAATTTCAATGCATTTTCATTCGCTTCTGCGCCCGAATTACAAAGAAATAAATCATAATCAACCTTTCCCGACACTTCCCCCAACAATCGGGCAAGTTCACGCTGAATTGGAATTTCAACAGAATTAGAATAGAACGCAATGCGATTCAATTGCTCTGTTATACGTTGTACATAATGTGGGTGCGTGTGTCCGATCGATATCACAGCGTGGCCACCATACAAGTCCAAGTAAGCATTTCCTTCGGCATCCCACACCGTTGATCCATTAGCTTTTACTATGTTAATGGGATTAATGGGATAAACATCAAATGGTTTCATCTTAATGAATTATAGATTGATAAACGAAATAGCTTGTAATAGAAAAAGCTATCAGATTTTAGCAATACAAATATATTAGTTATAACGGTAGGAATGGTCATAAAATAAAAAAAGTCCTCTTAAAAAGAGGACTTTTTTATGTTAGATCAGCAGAATACTATTCTCCGTCTACTTTTTCTTCACCTTCTACTTCGGCTTTAACTTCTGCAGGAGCTTCAGTTTCGGCAGTAGCAGCTTTTTTAGCACCACCACGACGACGAGTCGCTTTTTTCTCAGCAGCAGCAGCTTTTTTACCGTAGATTTCGTTGTAATCAACTAGTTCGATGAAAGCCATTTCTGCGTTATCACCTAAACGGTTTTCCATTTTGATGATACGCGTGTAACCACCTGGACGGTTAGCTACTTTTTCAGAAATTTCGCGGAATAAGATAGAAACTGCGTCTTTATCTTTCAAATAAGCGAATACTGTACGACGAGAGTGTGTTGTGTCGTTTTTAGATTTAGTAATCAAAGGCTCAACATACGTACGTAACGCTTTAGCTTTAGCCAAAGTAGTTGTAATACGTTTGTGTAGGATTAATGATGTCGCCATGTTAGCCAACATTGCTTTTCTATGGCTATCCGTACGGCCTAAGTGATTTACTTTTTTTCCGTGTCTCATTTTGATTTTATTATACTAACCGTACCGTTTTTGTATAGTTCAAATAGGTGAAAATCACCTATTCAGACAGCCAAAAGGAATTACGACTAGTGGTCGCTTAATAAATTATTATTCTTCGTCTAATTTGTATTTCGCCAAGTTCATTCCGAATGATAAACCTTTTGATTTAACCAATTCTTGGATTTCACTTAACGATTTTTTACCGAAGTTTCTGAATTTCAACATATCAGCCACGTCATAAGTTACTAACTCAGCCAATGTGCGAATATCTGCAGCCTTCAAACAGTTCAATGCACGAACTGAAAGATCAAGATCTACTAATTCTGTTTTCAGAATCTTACGCATATGTAAGATTTCTTCATCAACAACTTTAGTTTCTTCTTTCGTTTGAGACTCAAGAAGCATATTCTCATCAGAGAATAGAATAAAGTGTTGAATTAAGATCTTAGCAGCTTCTTTCAAAGCTTCTTCGGGGTGAATTGAGCCATCAGTAGAGATATCCAACAACAATTTCTCGTAGTCAGTTTTTTGCTCTACACGGTAATTCTCAATGGTATATTTAACATTCTTGATCGGAGTAAAGATCGAATCGATTGCGATAACACCTACTGGAGCATCCACAACTTTATTCTCATCAGCATTTACGTATCCACGACCTTTGGCAATACTCAATTCCAATTCAATTGTCACTGAATTATCCATGTTACAGATTACCATGTCTGGGTTCAAGACCGTAAAGTTATTAGAGAATTTTGTGATATCACCAGCTAAGAATTGTTCTTGACCATTGATTACTACAAATACCTTTTCGTTGTCGCCAATCTCACCTGTTTTTTTGAAACGAATTTGTTTCAAGTTCAAGATAATTTCAGTTACGTCTTCAACAACACCTTTGATCGTTGAAAATTCGTGCGAAACGCCAGAAAACCTTATCGACGTAATTGCATATCCTTCTAAAGAGGACAATAGAATACGGCGCAAAGCATTACCAATGGTTACACCAAAACCAGGCTCCAATGGACGAAATTCAAACGTACCATCAAAATCCGTAGATTTTTGCATGATAACTTTATCCGGTCTTTGAAATGCTAAAATTGCCATTTATTTTCTTTTAATGTTTTATTTGTAATAATAATTGTAATACAATAGAAGATGCATACCCCAAAAATTGGACTATGCATTCTTCTATTTTATTTATTATTTAGAGTATAACTCAACGATTAAGTTCTCTTTAATGTTTTCAGGAATGTCAGCTCTTTCTGGATAGCTTAAGAAAGTACCTGTCAATTCTTTCGCATTCCACTCTAACCAAGAAAATTTATTTACAGTACGACCTGCAACTGAATTTGTGATGGCTTCAAGTGTTTGAGAACGTTCACGAACTGCTACAACGTCACCTGGACGCAAGCTATATGATGGAATGTTAACAACTTCACCGTTAACAGTAACGTGTTTGTGGGATACCAACTGACGAGCAGCGGCACGAGAAGTAGCGATACCTAAGCGGTAAACTACGTTATCCAAGCGAGCTTCTAACAATTTCAAGAAGATCTCACCTGTAATACCTTGTTTAGAGGCAGCTTTAACAAATAAGTTTGAGAACTGACGCTCCAATACACCGTAAGTGTATTTTGCTTTTTGTTTTTCTAACAACTGAATAGCATATTCAGATTGTTTACCTCTGCGTTTAGAAGCTCCATGTTGTCCAGGAGGGTAATTTTTCTTTTCTAACGCTTTATCTGGGCCGAAGATCGGCTCTCTAAATTTACGGGCAATTTTGGACTTAGGTCCTGTATATCTAGCCATTTTCTTTTACAATTAAAGTATCTATCAGCCTATAGCCGATGAATCTTATCTTTAAATTAATTAAACTCTTCTGCGTTTTGGAGGACGACAACCGTTGTGAGGAAGTGGAGTGATATCTTTGATAGTAGTCACATCGATTCCTACTGTTTGCAATGTTCTGATTGCCGATTCACGACCAGCACCAGGTCCTTTAACAAACACTTCAACTTTACGTAAACCCAAATCGTGAGCAACTTTTCCACAGTCTTGTGCAGCCTGACCAGCAGCATATGGCGTGTTCTTTTTAGAACCACGGAAACCCATTTTACCAGCACTAGACCAAGAAATAGTTTGACCTTGATTATTCGTCAAAGTTACAATGATATTGTTAAACGTTGCGTTAATGTGAGCCTGACCTACAGGTTCGATAACAACGATACGCTTTTTTGCAGCTTTTTTAGTTTTAGCCATTTCTTATTTATTATTTAGTAGCTTTTTTCTTGTTTGCAACTGTCTTACGTTTACCTTTACGAGTACGTGAGTTGTTTTTAGTACGTTGACCACGAACTGGTAAGTGTTTACGGTGACGCAATCCACGGTAACAACCGATATCCATTAAACGTTTGATGTTTAATTGAATTTCAGAACGCAATGCACCTTCAACTTTCAATTCGTCGTTAATGATGGCACGAATTGCTGCCAATTGATCATCATTCCACTCTTGTACCTTCACATCTTCGCTGATACCAGCTTTTTCCAAGATATATTCAGCTCTTGTACGACCGATACCAAAAATATAGGTAAGGCCGATCACACCTCTTTTGTTTTTAGGTAAATCAATACCTGCTATCCTTGCCATATAATATTAAGCTATTATTTTTTTAATGAATTAACCCTGACGTTGTTTAAACTTTGGGTTCTTTTTGTTGATTACAAAAACTTTACCTTTACGACGGATGATCTTACAGTCCGCGCTACGTTTTTTTATTGATGCTCTTACTTTCATGATATTTATTTTTTCAAAAGCTTGCGCTAATACAAGGGCTTACGGCTATTTATAGCGATAAGTAATCCTTCCTTTAGTCAAATCATACGGAGACATTTCCAATTTAACTTTATCACCAGGTAAAATTTTGATATAGTGCATGCGCATTTTACCAGAAATATGGGCAATGATTTCATGTCCATTTTCCAACTCTACCCTAAACATAGCATTAGAAAGTGCCTCTCTAATTATACCGTCTTGTTCTATTGAGGCTTGTTTAGCCATATATTCTCGATTAAATTTAATTTAAAAGCCTGCGAACAGGAGTGCAAAGATAAATAAAAATAATTGAAAACCAACTACTTTTTGTTCAAAACTTTCTCTACATGTTCGAATGTCAGCAACACATCTGGTTCTCCTTTTCGGATTGCAACCATCTGTTCAAAGTGCGCCGATAATTTCCCATCCACTGTACTTACTGTCCAACCATCATCCCAAAAACGAACACCCGCACGCCCTGCATTGATCATCGGTTCGATACAAATAACCAAACCTTCTTCCAATTTAGGACCAGCACCTCGTTTTCCATAATTAGGAACCTCAGGTTTTTCATGTAAGTGATAACCAACTCCGTGTCCAACCAGCTCGCGCACAATTCCGAATCCGAATTTACTCACATACTCCTGAACAGCTGAAGAAATATCCCCAACACGTTTACCAGCCACCGCCTGTTCAACACCTTTGTACAATGATTCCTTTGTTACATCCAGTAACAACTGTGCTTCTTCAGATATTTCACCTACACCAAAGGTGTATGCTGAATCACTGATAAAACCATTCAAATTGACACCACCATCGACCGAAACAAGATCTCCATCTTTAATTTCATAATCACTTGGAAAGCCGTGTACAATTTGATCGTTGACAGATATACACAAAGAATATGGAAATCCCTGATAATTTAAGAACGCAGGCGTTCCGCCGTTATCATGAATATACTCATAAGCTAATTTATCAAGAGATATAGTCTTTACCCCAGGCTTAATCACTTTTGCGATTTCACCAAGCAATTGCGAAAGCACATCTGCTGACTTTCGCAATTGCTCTATATCTTCTGCTGACTTATAAAATACTTTAGACATCTAAAGAAATTAAATTGCCGAATGATCCATTCCCTCAACAGACGCGGCCGAACGACCTTTAATACGACCTGTTTTCATTAATCCATCGTAATGACGCATCAATAAATGAGATTCGATCTGTTGCAAAGTATCCAACACCACACCTACTAAAATCAATAATGACGTACCACCGTAGAAGTGCGCAAATTGATTGTTAATACCAAACAAACTTGCAATAGCAGGTAGAATAGCAATGATCGCTAAGAAAATTGCACCTGGAAATGTAATATTTGATATTACGCGGTCTATAAAATTACTAGTTTCCAATCCCGGTTTAATACCTGGTACAAAACCTCCGTTCTTCTTCATGTCGTCCGACATCTGTTGTGGGTTCACCATAATCGCTGTATAGAAAAACGTAAATGCGATAATTAACACCGCAAATGTCACGTTGTATGCAACAGAAGTATAGTTACTCAACGAAGTCAAAAATTCCGACTGAAGATTTGGGAAGAACTGTCCTAAACTCATTGGCACAAACATGATTGCCTGCGCAAAAATGATAGGCATTACACCTGCAGCATTTACCTTTAACGGTATATACTGACGTACTCCACCGACTTGCTTGTTTCCAACGATTTTCTTCGCGTATTGTACAGGGATCTTACGAACACCTTGTACGATCAAGATCGTAAAGATCACAACAAAGAACAAAGCTACAAATTCAAGCAACAATGGAATTGGACCACCACCACCTTTCGCCATTCTAGAAACCCATTCCGCAGTGATACCACTTGGCAATTGAGCGATAATACCAGTCATGATGATCAAAGAAATACCATTACCGATACCTTTATCCGTAATTTTCTCTCCTAACCACATCACAAATAAAGTACCGCCTGTCAAAACTATAGCAGTCAGAATAGTGAATAATGGGTCAGCTATTGTCTTAGCACTTGGCTCGATTTGAGTACGTACATAAGCAAAAGCTTGAAGCAAAGTAATCCCTAAAGTTAAATAGCGAGTAATTTGATTCATTTTTTGACGACCACTTTCCCCTTCCTTCTGCATCTTTTGGAAGTAAGGAACCGCGATGCCCAGCAATTGAACAACAATGGATGCCGAGATATATGGCATTACCCCTAAAGCAAAGATAGCCGAACGAGAGAATGATCCTCCCGCAAACATATCCAGTAAGCCCAATAAACCCTCTTTTTGACCAGAAGCCAAAGCATGAGGATTTACACCTGGTAATACCACGTGACATCCAATACGGTAAATCAAAAGAAAAAGTAAGGTATTTAGAATACGCGTACGTAAATCATCGATTTTCCAAATATTGGTTAAGGTTGTGATTAGTTTCTTCATTTATTAAATTTTAACGATAGAACCGCCTGCAGCTTCAATAGCTTTTTGAGCAGAAGCAGTAAACGCGTGCGCTGTTACTTCAACTTTAGCTTTCAACTCACCGCGACCCAAGATTTTAACTTTGTCATTTTTAGACACTAAACCATGAGCTTTCAATGCGTCGAAATCTACAGCTGTTAAATTGTATTTCTCGATCAACGCTTGTAAAGTATCTAAGTTTACACCATTATACTCAACACGGTTGATGTTTTTGAAACCAAATTTAGGCACACGACGTTGCAAAGGCATTTGACCACCTTCGAAACCGATTTTCGTAGAGTGACCTGAACGAGAACCAGCACCTTTGTGACCACGTGTTGAAGTACCACCACGACCAGAACCAGTACCACGGCCAATACGTTTGCTACTTTTTACTGCACCTTTTGCAGGTTTTAAATTACTTAAGTTCATTTTTAAACTAAATTGTGCTAGCCCTTCGCTCTCACTAAACAGGTACTAGCGATTAAAAAATAATGATTATTAATAACAAGTAATGGAAGAAGCCCAAAGACCTCTTCCATATGCTAATATTAAATAGTTTCGATAGCTACTAAATGGTTTACTTTACGTACCATTCCAATAATTGATGGAGTAGCTTCAACTTCTACTGAGTGGTTGATTCTTTTCAAACCCAATGCCTCAATAGTTTTCTTTTGGCGCTCGCTTCTGTCGATAACGCTCTTTATCTGGGTGATTTTGATTTTTGCCATGATAATTAACCGTTAAATACTTTATTCAAATCGACACCGCGGTGTTGTGCTACTGTATACGCATCACGCATATCTGCTAAAGCAGTTACAGTTGCTTTTACCACGTTGTGTGGGTTAGAAGAACCTAATGATTTAGCCAATACATCTTTGATACCAGCAGACTCCAATACTGCACGCATTGCACCACCTGCTAAAACTCCTGTACCACCTACAGCTGGTTTAATCAAAACTGAACCACCAGAATATTTACCATATTGTGCGTGCGGAACAGTACCTTTGATAATAGGAACTTTTACCAAATTTTTCTTTGCGTCATCGATACCTTTCGTGATTGCTTCAGTTACCTCTTTAGCTTTACCTAAACCGTAACCAACGATACCGTTTTCATCACCTACTACAACAATTGCAGAGAAGCTGAAAGTACGACCACCTTTAGTAACTTTAGCTACACGTTGGATACTTACTAAGCGATCTTTTAATTCAATTTCGCTTGATTTTACTCTTTTTATATTGCTTAATGCCATTTCTTTCTATGATTAAAAGTCTAAACCGCCTTCGCGAGCACCTTCAGCCAAAGATTTGATACGGCCATGGTATAAGTACCCATTACGGTCAAAAACTACTTTATTAATACCTGCTGCTAATGCTTTTTCAGCCACCAATTTACCTACAGCTTTAGATTGATCAACCTTGTTACCAGATGCAACAAACTCTTTTGACAAGCTAGATGCAGCAACTAATGTTTTGCCTGCATTGTCATCAATGATTTGCGCATAGATACCTTTGTTACTTCTAAAAACCGATAAACGTGGACGTTCAGACGTTCCAGCAAGGTTTTTTCTGATTCCTTTTTTGATTCTCTCTCTACGAGATGCTTTTTGTCCTGCCATGATTATTATTTTTTAGCTGATTTACCTGCTTTTCTTCTCAATACTTCACCTGCAAACTTGACACCTTTTCCTTTGTAAGGTTCTGGTTTACGGAAGCCACGGATTTTAGCCGCTACCTGACCGATCAATTGTTTGTCAGCACACTCTAAAGTGATTGTAGGGTTTTTACCTTTGTCAGCAGTAGTTGATACTTTAACCTCGTTTGGCAATACAAAAACAATCTGGTGAGAGAAACCTAAAGTTAACTCTAATACATTACCAGTACTTGAAGCACGGTAACCTACACCGACTAACTCTTGCGTAGTTTTGTAACCTTCAGTCACACCGTGAACCATGTTAGCCAACAGGGAACGGTATAGACCGTGTAATGCTTTGTGTTTCTTTTGATCAGTTGGACGTGTTACAACGATATTACCCTCTTCTTGAGCAATCGTGATGTCACGGTCAACTTGTTGTGTTAATTCGCCTTTAGGACCTTTTACTGAAACTAAGTTTTTGTCCGAAATAGTAACAGTTACCCCAGCAGGGATAGCGATAGGCGCTTTTCCAATTCTTGACATTTCTTTGTGCTTTTACCTAGATTAATAAACGTAACATAAAACTTCACCACCAACATTTTGAAGTCTAGCTTCCTTATCTGTCATTACACCTTTCGATGTTGACAAGATAGCAATACCTAAACCGTTCAAAACACGAGGCATAGTATCAACGCTTGCATACTTTCTTAAACCAGGTTTACTCACACGTGTCAACGTACGAATAGCCGGAATTTTGCTAATTGGATTATATTTCAATGCGATTTTGATCGTACCCTGTACGCCATTCTCATCGAATTTGTAATTAGCAATGTAACCTTTGTCAAAAAGAACTTTAGTGATCTCTTTTTTTAGGTTCGATGCAGGAATTTCAACAACCCTGTGGTTGGCCTTGATGGCATTCCTTACTCGTGTAAGGTAATCCGCAATTGGATCTGTAGTCATTATATATGAAAATTTGTGACAGCGGTTTCCCTCCCAACCATTGGTATGGGACCTTCTATCTGTTAAACAATTTTAAAATGCAAAAACCCCGGCAATCCTCAGTTGAATTGCCCGGGCAAAATTAAGTATTTTTTTTTAATTACCAAGAAGCTTTTTTCACCCCTGGGATTTTGCCATCTAAAGCCATCTCACGGAATGTTACACGAGAGATACCGAATTGACGCATATATCCTTTAGGACGACCAGTCAATTTACAACGATTGTGTAAACGTACTGGAGAAGCATTTTTAGGCAATTTATCTAATGCAACGTAATCGCCAGCAGCTTTTAATTCTGCACGTTTTGCCGCATATTTAGCTACCAATTTAGCGCGTTTTACTTCGCGTGCTTTTAATCCTTCTTTAGCCATTGTTATTAGTATTTTGATTTTTAAATGGTAAACCGAATTGTTTCAACAATTCTAAAGCCTCAACATCATTTTGAGCAGAAGTCACGAAAGTGATGTCCATACCTTGGATCTTGTTGATTTTGTCAATGTTGATCTCAGGGAAAATGATTTGCTCAGTGATACCTAAGTTATAGTTACCACGTCCGTCAAAGCCTTTATCGTTGATACCGCGGAAGTCACGAATACGTGGAAGCGATACTGCTACCAAACGGTCCAAGAACTCAAACATATTGTTGTCACGTAAAGTAACACGTGCCCCTACAGGCATACCTTTACGTAATTTAAAGTTTGAAATATCTTTTTTCGATTTTGTAGCAACGGCTTGTTGACCTGTGATTAAAGTCAACTCAGCGATAGCGTTATCGATTAATTTTTTGTCAGCTGTTGCAGCTCCTACGCCTTGTGAAACAACGATTTTCTCAAGTTTAGGAACCTGCATAATACTTTTATACTGAAATTTTTCTTGAAGTGCTTTACGGATTTCCTCCGCATATTTCACTTTTAATCTTGGTACGTAAGTCATTATTTAATTTCCTCCCCTGATTTTTTAGCGTAACGAACTAATTTACCATCTGCATTTAACTTACGACCTACACGTGTAGTTGCACCTGTTTTAGGATCGATAACAGCTAAATTAGAGATGTGAATACCAGCTTCTTTCTCAATGATACCACCATTAGGATTAGCTGCACTTGGTTTAGTGTGTTTTTTTACGATGTTAGCGCCCTCAACGATAGCTCTATTTTTATCCACTAAAACAGTTAATACTTTTCCTTGAACACCTTTAGAGTTACCAGCGATAACTTTCACTAAATCACCTTTTTTAATTTTGATTTTGTGCGTAGTTGTTTTTGTTTTCTGTGCCATAATTATAAAACCTCCGGTGCTAATGATACAATTTTCATGAACTGTTTCTCACGCAACTCTCTAGCAACAGGGCCAAAGATACGTGTACCACGTGGTTCATCATTATTATTTAATAATACAGCGGCGTTATCATCGAAACGGATGTATGAACCATCTTTACGACGGATTTCCTTTTTCGTTCTAACCACTACTGCTTTAGAAACGGAACCTTTTTTCACGTTTCCTGAAGGCATAGCGCTTTTCACCGATACAACAATCTTATCTCCGATTGATGCATAACGCTTGCGCGTACCGCCCAATACACGGATTACTAAAACTTGTTTAGCACCGCTATTGTCAGCTACATTAAGTCTTGATTCTTGTTGTACCATGTTATTTAGCTCTTTCTATAATTTCTACTAATCTCCAGTTTTTTGTTTTACTCAGCGGACGAGTTTCCATAATTAATACCGTATCGCCGATACCGCAGGTATTAGTTTCGTCATGAGCTTTAAATTTAGTAGTTTTTTTAACGAACTTACCATAGATCGGGTGTTTCACTTTACGTTCCACTGATACCACGATAGACTTGTCCATCTTGTTGCTAACTACTAAGCCGATTCTTGTTTTTCTTAAATTTCTTTCCATTTCGACTTTAAATTTTACGCCTCAGAGGCTGTTTCATTTTTAGCTGCAGCTTTGCGTGCACTGATCTCTGTACTGATACGAGCGATAGTTTTGCGTGCTGCTTTGATCACGTTAGGGTTCTCAATAGCTGAAACAGCATGTGCAAATTTCAATTTTGTAAGGGCTGTTTTCTCTTCTACAAGACGAGCTTTTAAGTCCTCATTAGATAATTCTAAAATTTCTGAATTTTTCATGTTTTTTCAGTTGTTATTTGGGTTATCATCGCTTTATATATAGCGTTAGGGGTAACGGCCCTAACGCTTAAATGATGACATTACCAAGATTTTTATGCTTCAACGTAGTCTCTACGAATCACAAACTTAGTTTGAACCGGAAGTTTTTGAGCTGCAAGGCGTAAAGCTTCTTTGGCAATTTCCAAAGGCACACCTTCTGCTTCAAATAACATACGGCCTGGGCGTACTACTGCAACCCAGTATTCTGGAGCACCCTTACCTTTACCCATACGTACCTCTGCAGGTTTTTTCGTAACAGGTTTGTCAGGGAAAATACGAATCCAAACTTGACCTTCACGTTTCATATAACGTGTAACCGCAATACGAGCTGCCTCGATTTGACGACTAGTGATCCATGCTTGCTCCATTGTTTTGATACCGAAAGAACCGAAAGCTAACTCCGCTCCACGAGAAGCGTTACCTTTCATGCGGCCTTTCTGCATCTTTCTGAACTTCGTTCTTTTTGGCTGTAACATGTTCGTATACTTTTTAAATCTGCTTTTTCAGCAGGTTTTTGTTGTAATCTAAATAACTATTAATCTTTTTTCGGACCACGGTTGCTTCCACCACGGTTGTTTCCACCACGGTTGTTTCCACCGCGACCACCTTTGTTGTTACGGTTGTCACGACGTTCGCCACCACCTTCGTGGTTGCCACGTGATTTTACACCAGATGCTTGACCAATGTTTGGAGATAAGTCACGTTTACCGTAAACCTCACCTTTACAGATCCAAACTTTGATACCAATTTTACCGTATGTAGTCAATGCTTCAGCTAAAGCGTAGTCGATATCAGCACGCAATGTGTGTAAAGGAGTTCTTCCTTCTTTGTATTGTTCAGTACGCGCCATTTCAGCACCACCTAAACGACCAGAACACATGATTTTGATACCTTCTGCACCCATACGCATGGTAGAAGCGATTGAAGTTTTCATTGCACGACGGAATGAAATACGCGCCTCTAATTGTTTAGCGACACCTTCAGCTACTAACTTAGCATCTAACTCAGGGCGTTTGATCTCGAAAATGTTGATTTGAACATCCTTTTTAGTCAGTTTTTTCAACTCTTCTTTGATCTTGTCAACTTCTTGACCACCTTTACCGATAACGATACCTGGACGAGCAGTGTGAATTGTAACAGTGATACGTTTTAAAGTTCTTTCGATAACAACTTTAGCTACACCACCTTTTGCAATACGAACAGAAAGATATTTTCTGATTTTTTCGTCTTCAACTAATTTATCGGAATAGTTTTTACCTCCGAACCAGTTAGAATCCCAACCTTTGATGATTCCTAATCTGCTACCTATTGGATTTGCTTTTTGTCCCATTTCTCAATAAATTAGTTTTGTTCAACGTTTAATTTGCTATCAACTACCAACGTAACGTGATTTGAACGTTTACGAACTCTGTATCCGCGACCTTGAGGAGCCGGACGCAATCTTTTCAATTGACGACCACCACCTACTGATACTTCTTTTACATATAGTTCGCTTTCTTCCACTGATTTACCTTCGTTTTTGGCTTCCCAGTTTTTGATTGCAGATAATAATAATTTTTCTACACGAGCAGCAGCTTCTTTACTTGAGTGTTTCAAAATGTAAATTGCATTTTCAACACGTTGACCGCGAATTAAGTCTACCACCAAACGCATCTTACGAGGCGAAGTCGGGCAGTTCAATAATTTGGCATCCGAAGCTCCTCCTTGTTGAGCTTTCTCTTGCTCTTTACGTTGTCTAATTAAGACAGACTTTTTAAGTTTTTTTGTTGCTTCCATTACCTATTATTTTTTCTTTTCTGCGTGGCCTCTGAATGTACGCGTAGGCGCGAATTCACCAAGCTTGTGACCTACCATATTCTCTGTTACATAAACAGGGATAAATTTATTCCCGTTGTGCACTGCGAAGGTATGGCCAACAAAATCAGGTGAAATCATTGATCTACGAGACCATGTTTTGATAACTGACTTTTTGTTAGTTTCATTCATAGAAAGAACTTTTCTTTCTAAGTTGTGATCGATATAAGGACCTTTTTTAATTGAACGAGCCATTATTTTTTCCTTCTCTCAATGATGTAACGATTCGATGTTTTCTTCTTGTAACGTGTTTTGAAGCCTTTAGCTAATACACCTGTACGTGAGCGTGGGTGACCTCCTGAAGTACGGCCTTCACCACCACCCATAGGGTGATCTACTGGGTTCATCGCAACACCACGAACTCTTGGACGACGACCTAACCAACGTTTGCGACCTGCTTTACCTAACACTTGGTTAGATCTTTCATGGTTCGATACTGAACCAATTGTAGCAACACAAGTCAATAAGATCATACGTGTTTCGCTCGAAGGCAATTTGATGATGGCATATTTACCATCACGAGCAGACAATTGAGCATAAGTACCAGCCGAACGAGCAATTGAACCACCTTGACCAGGATTTAATTCAATGTTGTGGATGATAGAACCCAATGGAATGTTTGCTAATGGTAATGTATTACCAACTTCTGGGGCAACTTTATCACCTGCGATTACAGTTTGACCAACTACTAAACCAGCTGGAGCAAGGATGTAACGTTTTTCACCATCAGCGTAATGCAACAAGGCAATACGAGCAGTACGATTTGGATCGTACTCGATAGTAGCTACTTTTGCAGGGATATCTTTTTTATCGCGTTTGAAATCAATTAATCGGTATACTTTTTTATGTCCCCCACCGAGATAACGCATAGTCATTTTACCGGAGTTATTACGACCGCCTGATTTCTTGTTGATTTTTACTACTAACGATTTTTCAGGAACGTTTGTAGTAACATCAGAGTAGTCAGCGCCTACTCTAAAACGAGTACCAGGGGTTACCGGTTTGAATCTTTTAACTGCCATTTTGTATTATATAGTACTGTAAAAGTCAATAGTTTCGCCGTCTTTAATCGTAATGACAGCCTTTTTATACTTAGGAGCTCTACCAGATACGAAACCTGCTTTTGTGTAACGGCTTTTTGCTTTACCAGCTACTACTGCAGTGTTTACAGCAAGAACTGTAACACCAAACATAGCCTCAACAGCTGCTTTAATCTGGATTTTGTTTGCTCTGTGATCTACTTTGAAAGCGTAACGGTTTAATTTTTCCGTTAACAAAGAAGCTTTCTCAGTCAAGATAGGTTTTTTAATAATTTCCATATTACTTAGCTAATGCTTCCTCCAAAGTTTTAACAGAATCTGTAGTCAACAATAATTTTGTTGCGTTCAATACATCATATGTATTTAAATCAGCTGCAACAATAACTTTTGCTTTTTTCAAGTTTCTGCTTGATTTATAAACAATCTCATCGTAAGCTGGTAATACCAACAATGTTTTCTCATCAGCTACGTTCAACGCATTTATTAAAGCAACATAGTTTTTAGTTTTGATAGCATCGAATTTTACTTCATCCAATACCACAATGTTATTATCTTTTGCTTTGTAAGATAACGCTGATTTACGTGCTACTTGTTTCAATTTTTTGTTCAATTTGAACGAGTAGTCACGAGGTTGAGGACCGAATACACGACCACCACCATTAAACAATGGAGATTTGATAGAACCCGCACGAGCACCACCAGTACCTTTTTGTTTGTGTAATTTACGAGTAGAACCCGCGATTTCGTTACGTTGTTTAGATTTGTGAGTTCCTTGGCGTTGGTTCGCTAAGTATTGTTTCACATCCAAATAGATCGCATGATCGTTAGGCTCTAACCCAAATACCGACTCAGGAAGTTGCACCTTGGCACCCGTTTCTTTACCTGATAAATTTAAAACTTTAACTTCCATCTCTACTATTTGTCTACGATTACATAAGAACCTTTAGCTCCTGGAATGGAACCACTAACAACGATAAGGTTTTGCTCAGCGTAAACTTTCAACACCTGTAAGTTTTGAACTTTAACTCTGTCACCACCTGTACGACCAGCCATGCGCATACCTTTGAATACGCGTGAAGGCCATGATGAAGCACCTAATGAACCTGGAGCACGTAATCTGTTGTGCTGACCGTGAGTCGCACCACCTACACCACCAAATCCATGACGTTTCATTACACCTTGGAAACCTTTACCTTTTGAAGTACCAACTACATCTACGAATTCGCCTTCCTCGAAAAGTGTAACGTCAACTACGTCACCAAGTTGTTTTGCATCTGGGAAAGTTTTAAACTCTACCAACTTACGCTTAGGCGTTGTGTTTGCTTTCGCAAAGTGCCCTTTCAAAGGAGCTGTCGTGTTTTTCTCCTTAGCTTCGTCGAAACCAAGTTGAATTGCCGAGTAGCCATCCTTTTCTTCCGTACGTATCTGCGTAACCACGCACGGCCCGGCCTGAATCACTGTACAAGGAATATTTTTCCCATCAGCGTTAAACAGGCTCGTCATTCCTACTTTTTTTCCAATAATACCTGACATGTTGTAAATTAATTAATTAAAAGTCCTTCGAAGCAGTAGGGCTTCGCTCAAGACATACTATTCCCTTTAAGGGACTGCAAAGTTACAAACATTTTTATAACTGTCAAATAATTAGTGAATTATTTTTTTTTATTTTCTACTTCTTTTAAAACCACTCCCCTATTTTTACGATTTGTCCTTTCAAGATTCCTTACATCGAATAATGCCCCAAAAAAAATAAAATTAGCACCCAAATCCATACTGCCATACAGCTGTCATAAGTTGCGCTAATTTTGAACTGTCATACAACACGTCAGGTGATGTATCGCTTACTAAAATTTTAAATACAAAAATCATGAAAACAGAAATCATTTCGAAGAACGAGCTACTTCAACATTGGCTAGGCCATAGAAACCTAACAAGACAGACTATTGAAAAATTTCCAGAAGAAGGATTGTTCAATTACAAGGTAGAAGGCATGCGCACTTTTGCAGATATGATTAAGGAGCTACTGGGTATTGCTGTTCCAGGTCTCCAGGAAATTGTCAACAACAAAAGTGGCAAACTCAACGAGAATCTCAGTTATTCGACCAAAGCACAATTACTGCAGGCTTGGGATGAAGCTACTCCTCAGATCAGTGAACTGTTCAATCAAATTCCAGAAGAACGTTTTGCCGAAGAGTTCAATTTATTTGGACAATACAAATCCCCCATTATCCATAGCATATTTTATTTTATTGACAACGAGATCCACCATCGTGGTCAAGCTTTTGTCTATTTACGCTTACTGGGTATCCAACCACCATTTTTTTGGGAAAGGGGTTAATAACTGATACAGACAACGGAAGTTTTCTCCTGACATGGATCAAAAACTTTTTAGTACAATTTACAGTTTAACTTGTTCGGCATCCTCCCTTTCCGCCGAACAAGTTTTTCCTTTACCATAGTAAAGAATCCTGATTACTTCATTTACAGCTAAACTTGCTCCAAAGCAGATGAAAGCAAACCTCTGACAACATCTTTTAGCGATTCGGGTTCAATTATGCGACCTTTATCCGCAAACATCAGATACCAGCGCGCAAACCCATTCTCCATATTCATGCAGTCAAAATGCATTTCCACATAGTTATCGGTTACAATTTCTTCTTGGAAACCAAAATAGTGACGATCCCACTCCATATACCTAGCCATTTCTTTATCCACTTGCACCACCACTTTGGTTGTCGGCACTTGATGCCGCTTACTCAGAAAGAAAGATAGTTCGGGATGCTCTTTTCCAAAATCTTCAGCAAGTATTCTAATATTGTTTATCCTATCCAAGCGGAATTGCCTATAATCTTGTCGCAATCTACAAAAAGCAAGTACATACCAAAACTTGCTCTCCACAAAAATACCCACAGCTTCGATTTCACGCCTTTCTGGAGTTTTATCGGAAGGTTTGGAATAATAGATTTCCACACATTTCTTTGCTGCGATGCTTTCGATCAGAATATTGGTGCCATGGGTTAGCTTCTCATTGAATTGATGACGCCCACCGCGCACCAGAAAGTTATCCCCAACTAAGGCTACCTGTTCTTTTTCGTTGCCCCGTAATATAGCTTTCATTTTCAGCAATGCCGTGGTAAAATGATGAGCAAGATTCCGGTCTGTATATTTTTCAACTAATTTCTCTGCTGCGACAAAACTCAATGCCTCTTCCCTTGTAAATTGCAAAGGTGGCATCTTATATCCCTCCACCAAAGAATAACCGCTTCCCGCTTCACCATAAATAGGTACCCCTGCCTGCATCAGGGAACGAATATCTCTATATATGGTACGCTGACTCACTTCATATCGTTCTGCCAACGCTGCAGCTGTCACAACAGGTTTAGCTTGCAGATGCATATAAATAGCGAGTATACGGTCAAATCTCTTCTGGATATCGGTCATAGGGATAAAGATACAAAATCTAGGCTTTAACGCTACAAAAGTTAAGTTTGAGCACTCCTGTTAAGGAAAACAATAAATTAATAGGATTTTATTAAATAACAGGGAGTTAATAGGGACTTTATACGGACTTAATAGGGACCTCATTCGGATGAAAGCGTATAATATCCGATTTATCTACGGATAATATTTATTTAAAATCTGTACTAATCAAAAAGGCACCTCCACCTCTGTTTTATATGGGATAGAACCGACGCTATGTTTCAAGATATAGCCCCCTGCTTCCTTAAAATAGCTGCCCCAATGAAGACATTGAGACAGCAACATTAATTATTATGTGTATCTTAATTGCTTCCGACATCTAATGATGTACAGCCAGTATCGCTCAAATAGACATTTTCGAAAGTGTAATATTGTCCGGAGCCCGAATGACCGCAACTCATCGCATACCACATTGTTAACCAACTAGGGCAACTTGCATAAATATCATAATTTCCACTTTGAATATTAACGGGATAGGAAAGCGTATTCGCAGGGACTACAACATGCTGTGTGGTTCCTCCTGGAAAATTCCCACTAAAGGTCAAATAAATAGGGGAATTACTAAAGTTATACACATAAAAGTCGAATGTGCTACTTAGTGTTTTAATATTCGTTTTGGTATTTTTTTTTTCACCAACGTTTTCTGTAGAAATTACATTTCGTTTATTAGATAGTTTTATAGCTGGTACACTCAAATCTCTAGCTTGAACGAACAAACCGGTGACAATAAATAACGCAAAGGCTATTATAAATGATTTTTTTAACATAATTCAAAAGTGTTTATAAATAATTGACTATTTCAATAAGCTTTTTTTGAGATATAGCTTATCAACAATTGGCTTCTGCCTTAACTAAATCATAAGTGACCTCCTTTCTTTTAGATAAATTGACTAAAGTTTCTCAATCCTTAGCGAATGATGCCTCATCGTTAATAATTATGGTCGAAAAATCCATGGCGCATCGCATTAAAAAATCTTCCGTAAAAAAATAGGTTTACTATCTATAAATCCGTCCAAATGATTACTTAACCAAAGTGTACTAGTTTGAAATACAAAAACTTACCGACCTCTAAAAAAAACACTAATCAGTGCAATTTCAATAAATCTGACTTTACTTTGTTCTTTTCATTCTTTATTAGATTTATGCTATTGGTAACTTATAAACGGAGCGGTATAGATCTGACAATTCGAGTGACAGATCTCGCTAAATATGATGTGTCTATCGCGACTATTATAACAGGAGATGATCCAATGAAAATATGGGGTTGGTTGGAACGGCATTTTTCCGGGTGCACGAACGGCTAAAACTGTCCCTAAAACAACACTCATTTTAGGAACAGTTTAAAGGTCCCTTATCGCCTATTGTTTAATCACTTTCTCGCCATCAAGCAATCGATTATACCGCACCAATGCTTCTACATAATAGTAATCGGCATAGGTTAAAGGCACATCTACCTCTGTTTTATGTGGAATAGAACCGACGCTATGTTTCAAGATATATCCCCCTGCTTCTTTATAATCTGCTTTGTAGGGTTTAGATGATAAAGACCGCAACATCTGCTCGGCCTTTGAAATATAGAGCTGGCTTTCACTACCTGTTGTGTATTGTGCCAATTCCAGCAAAGCCGAGGCCGTTACTGAAGCTGTCGACACATCGCGAAGATCTTTTTGGCTATAATATTTACTGTCCGGTGTAAGCTTGTTTTGGTCCATATCCCAATAGGGAATTAGATCTTTTGGAAGGTTGGGATGATTCAGATAAAACTGCGCAATATGCCGCGCTTGCTCCAAATATTTCTTGTCGCCGGTCTCACGGTACATCATCGTATAACCATAAAGTCCCCAAGACTGTCCCCTAGCCCATGCAGACTCGTCAAAAGCACCTTGGGCAGTCTTTCTCGAAATAAAACGTCCATCTTTTGGATTGTAATCCACGACATGATAGGAACTATAATCTTTTCGATAGTGATTGACCATTGTTGTATTTGCATGCGTTATAGCGATATCACGATAGCGCTTATCACCTGTCATCTTGGAAACTTCCGTCAAAAACTCCAGGTTCATCATATTGTCGATGATTACCGGATAGGTCCAAGGCTGCCCATCCCAGTTTTTTCCACCGTCCCATGAACGGATAGTTTTGGGTGCTTCGTGAAAGCGTGTTGCCAACGAGGCTGCTCCAGTACTTAAAATTTCCTTATATGCAGCCGAATCTCCCGTCAAGCGTAACGCATTCCCAAAGCTGCAGTACAACATAAAGCCCAAATCATGTGTTCCCTTGTTGTTCTTTTCCTTCTCGAGTTCTTTTAATTTGCTTTTTGCTTCCGTCAAAAGTTTTTCATCCTTGGTATACTCGTATAAGTATAACACTGTACCGGGATAAAAGCCCGAGCACCACCAACTTGAACCCCAATTCACATATTTACCATCTTTATACGTCGTCGGCATATCCGATTCATTGATCGATGCGGCAAGGTAGGCGATTTGTTTATGTGCATCTTCCAAATTTGTGCGAACAAATTCTTTGTCAAGTCCCAATTTCACTGCTCCTAGGTTTCGCTGACTGGAACAGGAAATTCCCTGCATTCCTAGCCCGATCATTAAAGCTCCCGTAATATAGTGTTGTATCTTCATTTTATCCAATCCTTAATCTTTTGCTTTTTATTCTTTTTCGTTTAATAACTTACATAATAGTCTTTGGGAAATTGCTCAGCATTCCAGCATTTTTGGGAGGTCCATGGTTGTGGAGCACAGGTCCAGAACTCGTCGTTTGCTGGTAGTCCTAATGGCAAAAACGACAAGGAAGCTACATACATTGAACCTGCATTTGTATAATAATCTGCGAGATTGGATTGTTTATCACCCACCACGCCCATACGTAGCCATCCAGATGGCGCAAAGGTTTTGTCAATATAAATATGTCGAAGTATAGTCGTCAACGCTGCCCTGACCTGACCCTTCGAGATGTCTTCGGGCAACTTATTTTCTAGAGCAACTGTTGCTAGCGGCTGAAAAGCAGCATTCTTATAAGTTGATGAACGGCCAACGACAACATAATGGCCTTCTGGGGAAATCATGCGTTCCAAATGATGCGCATAACGCTGCATCCGTTTGTATGCCCGCTCATACATCTCTTTGTATTTTCCACCCGCTGGGATATTATGACGCAGCGACTCAACCTGCATGCAATGGATTACGTACCCGTTGTAGTGATCAAAACTAAAATGGGCGCCATCGCTATACCAGCCATCTCCCACATACCATTCCTGATCAAATTTATTGACGGCATAATCGATCTTTTCTCGCGCACATTCCTCACCTATGCTGTAAAGAAATGTTTCTGTCATTGCAGCAAACAGCAGCCAATTGCTCTCATTCGGCTTAATCTTACGCAGCAGTTTAAACTCTTCGACCACTCTTTTCTTTGTAATTGGGTCCAATGGTTCCCATAAAGCTTTTGGAGCTCTCAGAAAAGCCAGCGCAAGATGTGCTGCATCTACGAGTGTTTGAGACGACGGACCTCGCCAGGTAAAATAATCCGGTGATTTAGGATCTACACCATACTGTATACCGAGTAATGCTTGATCGCGTAATTTTTTTCGCAATTTTCCTTCCTCAGTGACGTCATCCGGTAATGCCAACCAGGGTGCCATTCCTGCCAGCAAACGTCCAAACGCTTCTAGGTATCCGACTCCAGGGTCCCTACTATCAAAAGTCGGGCTCACCTCCATCGGCATATTTTTACGCCACTGCTGCTTGCTGATATTACCTAATATTGGAGCAGCCATCTTATGTAAGACAGATACCCAATAGGCGCGATCGTTTTCGTTAACGCTTGTCTTATTGTCCAAACTGCTTGCCTCTGCTTTTATTGGTAGAGACGCAGTTAATGCGCCAACTCCAGCTCCGCCTAACAATTTTAATAGGAATCTTCTCTTCATTCGATAATGGTTTATAAATTAATGTGAGCTTGATAATGCTGCACAAAACATTAAAAATCTTTAATTTAACCTAAAAAAACAAACCTAAATAAATCAATCGCTCTAGCAAACGATTGCATGAGCGATTGATAACAGCTTTTTTACAAAATCATCATGAGATTTTAAATTTAGTTGAAACGTTTTTTATTAATATACCCAGCCTGGTGTTGGCTTCAAATTTTTATTTAACTCTATTTCAGATTTTGGGACTGGCCAGGTGTACCATTGGTCACCTATCCATTCATAAGTGGTACCGCCCGTATTTTCTGTACCACCCCAAGCATGTTGTGCAAATTTTTCGTTGAACTTTGTCTCTTTCAGTGTTTTCCAACGCATTTCATCAAAAAAGTTAACTCCCTCACCAATTAATTCCCGACGCCGCTCGTCTCGTACATAATTACGTGCTTTGCTTTGATCTGAAAAAGAGGAGGCCATTGTTGGAATTCCAACCCGATCTCTGACCTGTTTTACTTTTGCCATAGCACCAGGTAAATCATTCATCTCGACTAACGCTTCTGCCCACATCAACAAAACATCTGCATAACGAATAATAGGCTCGTCTACTGGGTTTTGCTCACGACGAGCGTATTCTAAACCTTCCCCCACAAACTTGCGATGGATATACTTAAACTCAGCCTGTGCATTGGCGCTTCCCGAAGTATAATAAGTACTAGGTAAACTACTATTCAAATTAGGCTCAGCTCCAGATTGGTCCACATAGTATTTACCAGTGACCGGGAATCTATAGGTATACATACCTGCAGTAGTGGAATTGCTGTTTACTCCCTGGAAAGATGCATAAGGAGTTACCACGTTATACGCTAAACGTGGATCCCTATTTGCGTAAGCTGCTTTAAGGCGTGCTTCATTCCCTTCTGGTAGGTAAAACGCCCGCGCAGTACTATTCAATTTATTCAATTCTGTATTGATTACCGTGGTAACAGTAGAATGGACATCATTTCCGTTAACTTTTTGATCCCGGATAAAAAAGACTTTTCTATTGGGAGCTCCTAAAGCATTTACCGTATTCCATTCAGGAATATAGTCTGACCAACTAAAAGGACGTACGGTAGTTCCATCAATTATTTCTTCATACAAATTAACCAAAGCTGGGGTCACTTGGAGATCTGTCCAACATCCCCGGCTATCTTTTGCCCCCTGTTGAAATGCGGCGGTATACTTCTGTACGGCCGAACCGTATCCTGAAGGTTCCTCTATATATTGAACGCTCAAAATCATCTCTTCACAACGTTCATTGGCAACTTTAAATAATTGCTTATAATTTGAGAAAAGTTTGTAGCCGCTCTCCCCAACTTTCGCAAAATCAGCAACTGCCTGATCGTATTTTTTTGTCATAAGATAAGCACGGCCACGTAGTGCATAAGCAGCACCTTTACTTACACGTCCTTCACCTTGGATTTGATTGTTTGGCAAAGCACTCTCATTGATTGCATCAGTTAAATCCTTAATAATAAGCGCCCAAACTTCCTCTTCAGAACTCTGTCCTTTGTTACCTTCTGCAGGACTAATAGGCTCGGTGTAAATAGGAACACCTAAACCATTCCGACCATACAGCTCATTGAGTCGCATGTAAAAGAAGGCTCTTAATACTTTACATTCCGCTACTAATTTGTTCTTTTTTTCCTGAGCTATCATGGCATCGGGTATATGAACAATTGCATCGTTAGCGCGATGTACGCCATCATACAACCATTTCCATTGGAATGAAAAATAGGAATTACTTGGATTCACGGCGCTGGAGAAAAGGTTATTTAAGTTATATTCACCTTGACCAGTCATACCGAATGCCTCATAAGCATAATACCCAATATTTGCAGATGTTCCTACAATTCCGTCACTTCTTACTGGACGTTGTAATGAATAGTAAACACCTATTACCCCTTGATCAACCAACGTTTCCGTTGACCACATTGTTCCCGAAGATATTTTGTCATTAGGTGCAAGGTCCAATATTTTCGTACAAGACGATAAAGAACTTGCTATACCAATTGCTATGACAGATTTTAATATTTTTTTCATCTCTATTTCTATTTTATTTGACTAAACAGAGTTTAAGATTAAGATGCTAGTCTAAGTCTTACTCTATTGAAAACTTCAAATTAACTTATCCTGCTGTTCTGAGATTAAGTTAAAAAGTTACCGATACCCCGGCGGAATATAGCTTCGCGATGGGATAAACAATCAATGAACCACCTAATTCCGGGTCCACTCCTGGAAAGTCTTTATGTTTAAATGTCAACAGATTTTCTCCTGTTACAAATACCCTTAAGTCTTTAATTTTAGCTTGATTAATCCATTTTTTAGGAAATGTATACCCCAACTGCAAAGACTTTAACTTTAAATACGAGGTATTGTACAAATAGAATGTATTAGCCTGCATGATTGAACTTGAAGAAAGCAAACGTGGGTATTTACCATTTATATTTGCATTTGGATCTGTAGCTGGATCATAATTATCATAATCGCTATTTGCTCTTACTGCATCATAAGAATAGTATTTGGTCCAGGCATCTGCTGGCAATTGATCTCCTGTATTCGCTAAGATTGATCCATTGGATCCACGCTCATTAATATAATGATAAGAGCCGACACGTCCCGCCAAAAGCATGTTTAGATCAAAACCCTTGTAAGCTGCTGTCAGATTTAAGCCAAACACAAATTTGGCAACAGAAGACTTCCCTGTGAATTCACGGTCATCATCATTACCGTATTTACCATCACCGTTCGCATCCGCCATAAGCATTTGTCCATACCATATATTTGCTGCACCAGGCCCAACCGTATTATTATTAAAAGAATAATTTGCAGCAATCATAGATTTCACCCACTCCAGATCAGCTTTAGTACGGATCATTCCGTCTGTGGGTCCACCATTTGGATCTACACTTCCGTCAGATTTCATATAGGTTCCAGTTCCCGCATAAGGCCTTCTTAAAAACCACTCGTCAAGCATATGTTGTTCCACACGACGCTCATTCCCTCCTGTAGATACATCGGCTAAATTCGTATAGCGCCAAGTTGGATTACCCCATATATCGAGAGTGGATGGATCTTGCTCATACTTTAATGTGCCTTTAAAACCTGAAACTCTGTTCATGTTATAGGAAATATTACCATTTACTCCATATCTAAACTCTCCAATTTTATCGTTCCAACCTAGATTAAGTTCTATCCCTTTATTATTCATTGAAGCAGTATTGGACATAGGGGCATTGATATTACCCATTGTCAAATAAATAATAGCTGCAGTTAAGATATCAGAAGTCTTTCGGGAATACATATCAGCCTCGACACTCAAACGGCGATTTAAGAAACTGGCTTCCAACCCAAGATTGTATGTCGTTAGCTTCTCCCATGATAAACTAAGATTTTGGATAGTTTGCTGAATAACCCCATTAGCGACCGACTCGTTAAATACATTATTCACTTTCTGATAAAGAGTCTGCCAATCGTAATTTCCACTTATTGTATTCCCTAAGGTTCCATAAGACCCTCTAAGCTTTAAGTAATTAACTGTTGTTTTAGCTGGATCAAAAAAACGTTCGTTACTGATCACCCAACCTGCCGAGAAAGAAGGAAAAAATCCGGTGCGATGTCCCGGAGCAAACTTAGATGACGCATCCGAACGAAAGTTTCCTTCAAACAAATATTTACCATCGTAGGCATAATTTACCCGGCCAAAATAAGAAATCATTGCGTTCTCCGCCTTTGCATTATCTTTTCTATTTTGGTCAGAACCGCCAATGGACTCCATTGTACCTCCCGAGTTTATATCAGTAACACTCCAATCAAGTAATCCACGTTGAGTAGCATTAAAACCACTTGTCTTCGAGTAATATTGTTCATAACCTGCTAATCCACCCACATCATGTTTCCCAAAAGTATGGGCATAACGTAATAATGCATTCGCTGTATAACTCGATGATTTATAAGAAAAACGATAAGTAGTTGCCTGATCCAAATTCCCTATGCCTTCTTTAGGTTTCTCAAAGCTTTCTCTAAAACTATATCTAGGCAAGTTTTGTGAGTAATTTTCATCCTCACGCATATATTCACTGTAATTAAACCGCGCTTCGGCGACAATCCCTTTCCAAAGATCCGCGTTAGCATACCACGTACTATTGATACGTGTGTAGTTGTTTTCCCCTCCATTTGAAGCAACCTGTTGCAGAATATTGTCCTTATTTGTTGTATTAGGATCTTCACTAGCACCATATTTCCCCTGATAAATGGGGGTCATGCCTGGGAAAGCCTGCAACAAATAGGTCATCGAAGTGCTACCTGGTTGCTTATACTCCTTTGTTGCATAGGTTTGTGTACCAAAAGTAATTCTATCCGCAATTTTTGTTTCCAAATTGGTACGAATATTAAATCTTTTCATCCCAGTATTTGCCAACGTTCCAGGATTATTTTGGTATCCAGCGGACATGAGATAAGAAGATTTATCACTCCCTCCCGTTACTGAAACACCATATCGTTGATAATATTGTGGTTGAAAGAGAACCTGTGCCCAATCCGTATTTGGATAAGCTAACCAATTTGGAATGCTATTCCCAGTGATTGGATTAGTATAGATACCATTAGGATCCCCATTCGCTTTTCGCCAATCTTCAATGGTTGACAGTGTATAATCGGGAGATGTGGAAGTTGGGTTAGCATTCACTTTAGCGATGTTGTGCAGTTCCATCCAATCCGCTGTACTCGACATAAACTTTAAATCAGTTTGTGCTTGTTCACGTGCATACAATGCATTGAATGCTATTTTAGGCGCTTCACCTTTCTTCCCTTTTTTAGTGGTCACGAGAATTACACCATTTGCTGCACGAGATCCATAAATCGCTGCCGAAGCCGCATCTTTCAAAATGGAAATGTTCTCGATATCATCTGTATTTAATGGAACCATATCGGCCACAGCACCATCCACAAGGATCAGAGGGTTATTATTATTGAAAGATCCTGTACCACGAATACGAATCGAAACATCCTCGCTTCCAGGATTACCATTTCCTTGCGTAACACGAATACCAGGAGCCGTTCCGCCTAAGGCCGCCGCAAGGTTCATAATAGGTCTATTGGTAAGCTTATCTGCACCAACAGTAGCGACAGATCCAGTCAAATTGACTTTTTTCTGTGTGCCATATCCTACAACCACGACTTCATCAAGTGCTGAAGTATTTTTCTCTAGACTAACATTAATTATCGAACGCCCTTTAGAATTGACTTCTTGATCCTGATAACCAATGTATGAAATCAGTATGATAGTATTTTCTGGGACAGAGATGGTATACTGACCCGTCTCATTAGTAGAAGTAGAGATCTTTCCACCCTTTTCTCGAATCGTTACACCCGCTAAAGGTGCTCCTTGACTGTCTGTAATCCGCCCCGTAATCGAAATTTTCTGCTGTGCCATAGTCGCACCCACAGTAAACATCATCATAGCAGACAGTCCAACTTTGTAAAACTTTGCCATACTTTAGGAAATTAGCTTTATAATAAAAATTGGTTGTTTAACTAGGTCAAAGATGGGCCTATACGCAAATTAAGAGGGGTGAAATTCATAAATATTTGGGGGTAAAATCTTAAATTTGATCCAAATACCCCATAACCATGAACATATTGCCTATTTTATCGCGACAATTTCTGCTGTTGATATCCATCATTTCCCTTTGTCATGCTCAGGATCTTAAGTTTGAGACACTGAGCCAGGAGAATGTGTTGGATAAACAGGCAGTATTAACAATTGCGCAGGATAAACAGGGTAAACTTTGGTTCGGTGGTGGCGCTAACCTATTTGTATATGACTCCCAGAATATCACCAATATTTTAGTACAGGATACCGTCTTTAAAAAGGTAGATTATATTAATAAGATTGGCATCAACGAAAAAAATCATCTTTTCATCGCTACGGCAACCCAACTATTCATTTTCGACATCGACAAACGTAAAGCTGTATTTAAACAAGGAAAACCTTTTCAGGAAAAAATTGTCATCACCGACATCCATTTTTTATCAGACCAGATATTTCTATGCACTGACAATGGGCTTTATCAGGCAATCCCGACAGCTGGCTCCTACAATCTCAAGAGAATCCTCGACCGCCCCCGAGTGCAATCGATCATCCAAACCAGCCCCAACACCTATACAGTAGCAAGTTATAAGGGCATCGAGTCTTTTTCATGGCAAAATAATCAGATCTTCCATATCCAGAATCTGATGTTTCCCCCGCTGCCGTTAAAAGAACGTATTTTCAGTGCCCAATATTTCCATCAAGGTATCTTGTGGGTTGGCACAAAATTGCACGGAATATTCCAATACAACTTCATTGATAAAAAATGGAATAACTTAACAGAATCAAACAGCAACCTACTGAGCAATAACATCAGAAAAATAGTCCCAACCAAACAAGGAGATCTCTTGATCGGTACACTAAAAGGACTCTCCATCTTTAACGGCTCGCCACATTTCCTAAACTATAAACACAATACCTCCGTCAAAAACTCATTGAGTCAAAATTCCATCTATGATATCTTCATAGATCGCCAACAGATCACTTGGATAGGAACTTATTTTGGAGGAATCAATGCCATCTACCCCGATCTCATCCCCATACAGCATTACTCAACACGTTCGCGCACTGCTCTCAGCCTCAGTAGCGATATCACCGGCAGTTTTGCTGAGTCAGAAAATGCGTTTTGGATCGGAACAGAAGAAGAAGGAATCAACAAAATTGACAAAATAACTGGAGTAACTTCACCTTTATCAAAATTAACCCAGTCAAACCTGATCAAGGACCTCTATGTTCGCGATAATAAAATCTACGCGGCACAATATGGCGGCGGCTATTCCATTATCGATGCACAATCTGGAAATGCACAGCATTTTTACCTCGAAAAAGAACTCCTAAATCTCAAAAATAACATCTACAGCATTTACGTCGATCCGACACACCGTATTTACCTTGGAACCAACAAAGGGCTCTATATCGTGGAGCCAGGAAAACCTGCAACGTATCATGCTGCATTAAAAACAGGTACAATTGATGATATCCAAGCTGATCATAAACAGCAGACCTATTTTCTTAGAGGCGGGACACTTTTTCGCAAAAAACCGAATGAATCAAACATACGACCAATAAAACAGCTTGATACATTAGCCCTGGGTGGATTTTATGTGCATCCGAATGGTGACATCTGGCTGACGTCAAAAGAAGATCTTTATCATCTTGATCAGCACGATAAGCTTACCAAAGTATCACGTTTTCCAAACAATTCCTTAGGCTGGCCCATCATTGTGAACAATCAAGTGTGGCTTACAAGTAAAAATGGATTAATATGCTACAATCCCAAAACAAAACAGCGTTATCTCCTGAATCAATATGACGGTTTACCGGTCAAAAATCTACTTGGTGCCAAAGTCTTTGCCAGCAAAGCAGGAACACTATTCGTCACGACACTAAATGGTGTAGTTTCTCTAGATACCCGAAAAATTATCTTTAATCAGAACATCCCCGAAGTACTCTTTCGAAATATCTTTCTCGAAGACACGCCATTGAACTACGGACGTTTACAGAAAACGTCAGACCCCAACAGCTACCAGCTCAAACTCCGACACGATGAAAACTTTGTAACGATTAATTTCTCAGGTTCCAATTTCATCAAACCGCAGAAGAACAGATACCGCTATAAGCTCGAAGGTTTCGACAAGGATTGGGTTGAAACAAATACCCCCTCTATACGATATACCAATATTCCTACAGGTATGCACACCTTGACCATTTTCGCCAGTAACAACGATGGTATCTGGAGCAGCATACCCCTGCGGATCAATATCGATATTAAACCTCCCTTTTGGAGGACCTGGTGGGCCTATCTTTTGTATGCCGGCTTGTTTACTCTCGGTGTACATTTTGTTATCAAGTTTGTTGTCGAACGTGAGATGTTGATCAACTCAGAACGGGAACAGGAAAAGAAAATAAAGTTCTTCACACAGATATCCCACGAAATCCGTACACCACTGACTTTGATAACGGCTCCTTTGGATGAAATTATTTCCGAAACAGCCAATCTTACTTCTACCCAGAACAAGGTAAAACGGATAAAAAAGAATGCCAGTAAACTCCTGGGTGTTATCAACGAGCTACTGGATTTTAAAAAATTCGATGACAAACACTTTGTACTGAAGAAAACAGACATCTCTTTTCGGGAATATATAGAAGATACATTCTACCTATTAAATGACCTTGCAAAAGCAAAACACCTCAACTACTATATCCGGCAGCTGGATGCTGTGGGGCTACAATCCATAGATACTGTACAATTTGATAAAGTCATGTTTAATCTCTTATCAAATGCGATCAAGTACACACCAGAACATGGCACAGTTTATCTGGATCTTATCGAAAATGATCACACAATAGCGATCAGTATTATCGATAATGGTATCGGTATCGCTACCGACAACCAATTTAAAATATTTGAAGAGTACTATCGTGAAGAACAGGCTAATGACGTGATCGGAACAGGTATTGGTCTAGCACTTACCAAACAAATTGTGCAGCAGCACGAAGGAGATATTCGCTGCTCAACGATGAATGATGAAAAAGGCCAATGGACTGTATTTACTGTTAGTCTCCCCAAGCAAATAAACCAAAAAACCGGAGTTATACCGCTAGAAATATTAACAAAAGAGACAGAGGAAGCAAACACAACGAATTTAGGCACGCTGGATATTTCCTTAAAGCAGACCATCTTGATTGTAGAGGACAATAGCGAATTATTAGCAGCCGTTGTCAGTCTATTTGAGGAAAACTTCAGCATTATTACTGCTGTCAATGGTGAGGAAGCCCTTTCTAAAGCATTGGAATATATCCCTGATCTGATTATTTCGGATCTGATGATGCCTTACATGGACGGTGCTCAGCTATGCCAGGCCATTAAAACAAATATGACGACCTGCCATATACCATTCATCTTGCTGACTGCGGTAACCGACAACGATTCCCAAACGTTGGCCTTAGAGCATGGCGCAAACATCTATTTGACAAAACCTTTCGACAATAAACAGCTTTTTCTTTCTGCACACAATCTCATAGCGGTCAGTCAGAAAAGAAGCAAGGAATTTGAAGTCAAAACGGCTATATTCGACAATGAACTCGATGCACAATTTATCTCATCCCTAAATCAGTTGATTGAAGAAAATATCCAATCAGATGGCTTTGATGTCAATTTTATAGCGCGAACAATGGGAATGAGCGCACCAATCCTCTATCGCAAGCTAAAAGCCATATCCAATTTGTCACTCAACAATTATGTAAAAACGTATAGGCTAAACAAAGCGAAAGAGTTACTAACATCCGCAATGAATATCAGTGAAATCGCTTATGCCGTAGGCTTTTCCGACAGGAAATACTTCAGTAAGGAATTTAAAAAACAGTTCGGATACAATCCGTCAGAGCAAACAACAAATTCTAGCCAGACCACTGAAACTTAGTGATATTTCAAAGTAGTCTAGATCCTATCCCATAAAAAAAGAGATGTCTCTAACATCTCTTTTTTTATCTATACCTGTGTACTTAAAACGAGTTAATTTATCAACGACAAGCTTTCTTTGATGGTCCTATTTAGCGATCTCTTTGATCATTGGCTCTCCTGACAATAGGCGTTGATAACGCACCAAGGCTTCAACATAGTAATAATCTGCATAAGTCAAAGGCACATCGATTTCGGAATTCAATGGCAACGCTCCAACACTATGTTGTAAAATGTAACCGCCATTTTGACCATAAGGAGCAAGATAAGGCGCCTTCGACAGGTTTTTAAGAATAATTTCTGCTTTGTTAAAATAGTTCACGGCCTCACTTCCCTTTGTGTATTGCGAAAGTTCTAATAAAGCCGATGCATACAATGCCGCTGCCGACACATCCCGAAGGTCCTTATTTGGATACATTTTGTCCGACTGCGCAATTTTATCTTTATCAAAATCCCAGTAAGGAACCAGATCAGCAGGCATATTTGGGTTACTTAAGATATATTTTGCGATTTGCTGTGCCTGCTTCAAAAATTCTTTCTTCTTGGTTTCGCGATACATCATCGTATAACCATAGAGTGCCCATCCCTGCCCTCTTGACCATGCCGATTCATCAAATGCACCCTGATGTGTTTTTTTTCCAATAGCCTTACCAGTCTTCTTATCATAATCGATCACATGGTAGGAACTATAATCTTTTCTGAAGTGATTTTTCAAGGTTGTTTCGGCATGAGCTACCGCAATGTCATAGAATTTTTTATCTCCAGTCATTTTAGATACCTGTGTCAAAAATTCCAAATTCATCATGTTATCAATGATTACAGGATATTGCCATGATCCGTGATCCCAAGAACGAATTGTTTTGGTAACGGGACTATAGCGAGATGCTAGGGAATTCGCACCAGTACTGAGTATCGGCTCATACTTTTGCGTATCTCCCGTGAGACGAAGTGCATTTCCAAAACTACAGAATAACATAAATCCTAAGTCATGCGTACCCTTGTTGTTCTTTTCTTTCTCCAGATACGTCAATTTCTCAGTTGCTTTCTTTAATAATCCCTCATCTTTGGTGCCTTCATATAAATACAGCAATGTCCCCGGATAGAAGCCCGAACACCACCAACTGGATGAAGAAAATACCTCTTTCCCATTTTCGAAAGTTTTTGGAAACTTTTCTGCCGGCGTTTCATTCACCAGGACTTTTATTTGCTTTGCTGCAGCATCTAACTGTTGCTGAATGAACTCTTTGGATAGATTCGGTTTTGCTGTTTGGGCCTGAACGACAGTCGAAGTGCCCAAAACGGCCAATAATAACACAGAAAGTTGTTTTAATTTCATTATTTTTTATTCGTTTATTTTTATTTGGTCAGCGCATGAGCGCGTCAATTCTATAGTTAAATAATCAGCTCTTTTCTCCATTTTAATATGGAGCGTGGGTTCAAAGCATCTGCCTATCCAGCTTTTCCTGTCTTCCTTTCTCTAAGCTCGATTATCCATGTGCGTTGATCAAAGCGACTGCTCCCTTATCGAGCTGCAGATCAATTATTCCGTCTTGCGCTACAGTAAAGGTACCTTTTCCCTGTATTTTTACCTCTGGTGTTCCGATATCGGATTTTAAACGTAGACGACCGCCATATTGACTTCGGATTTGGATGCCGACCGTTTTTCCATTTTTACGCTCCGCTGATACGAGATTTCCACCATCTGTCAAAAAATTGGTAAAGGAAACATCCTTCCATTTAGAAGGAATTGCAGGAAACACACGTAATATGCCATTCCAATACTGCATACACAGTTCTTGAATACTCGCCATCGCTGCGAGTGGGGTTTCTATCACCGGACCGCTTTCGGCATATAGTGTATTGGATTTAATATATTTCTGTAACAAAACATCCAGCGAAGCCAAAGCCGAATCTCCTCTCCCCATCATGGCATACATTGAGGCAGCACCCGTAAATGAATAGCCCTGTAACCATTGCTTTTGGCTCTGCCAATGTGCAATAGAACGTTCAATAAGCGCTTGGTTATTTGCCTGATCCCAGTTTATGTCGTAAAACGGATAAATCATCATGAGATGCGAATAATGACGATGCGACTCACCATAGGGAAGGTCTCTTGCGATCATAAAGCCATCGGCATCTTGTGGATAATCAATCAAGTTGGCTAACACGTCTTTCCAGACCGCATAAAGTTTATCCTTGCCGCCTCTTTCTTGATCCAGCTCTATAAGTGTCTTGAGTCCCCACCTGAAAATGGAAAGATCATAATTTGTATCATAAGCATAACCTTTAGGGTATTCCGGTGAATAGGTTTTCACCCCGATATGGTATTTACCCTGTTGGTCCTTTTGCAATAAGTGCAAATGATAATTTATAGCTTCCTTCAGTAGCGGGAACAAGCGATCATATACTTCCTGAGAAAGGGTCGCTCGATAATACTGATAATAACTATGCAGAAGCCAAACGAGATTTCCCAATTCTTTTTCTCCATCGGAAGCGCCTTCCAGCGCAACATTTTTTGCCAGAAGAACCGGACTCCATAAACTTGGTCCCGAGGAGCGACCTACAGCCAAACTATTATAGCGATAAGGCTCGGGAACATTCTGTCTTAAATTATCTTTATTTCGATCAATCATCTGGATCAGCGAGTTTGCAATACCGAGCTGGTTGGCTTTGAAAACTGGTGAATAAGCAAGTTGCATATTAAGATTAAGCCAGTAAGCTGGCCAAGGAGTTGGACTCGTCCATGGCCCCTGTAAATCCATGGCGGGTTTATCTGACCTTGTTGCACTGGCAAGCTTATACAGTTGCATATCATAAAATCGCTGATAAACCGTATCTGGCAATTCTAGCGTCGATGCCTTAAAATAGTTTGTCCACCACTTGCGATGGGATGCCAGTCCTTTCGTTAACTGTTGCGCATTAAAATTCCGAACATAATGAATCGCCTTTTTGAAATAAGCAGTCCCATGCTGGCTATAATCTACAGAAATTAAATAGGTATCCACTTCTTTATCAGATTTGCTCCAATAAGCCGTTACATACCCTCCCCCCGCTAAGAGAGGCTGGTCAAAATATTTAATTCCGCCTTGTGTACCAAAACTGCCTTTTGGATTTGTCGGATAGTTTTTCGGTTTTTGCGTATAGCTGAATCCCATCCTTGGGCTGATGGCTTCGTCGGGTTTCCATGTAAGCTGGTAATTCCCGTTAAAATCTTTTTTAAATACCTCCAGCAAGATAATATTGTCATTCGATAAGGTGGTTGTCCGAATTCTCATTATGCCCTTATCCGTGCTGACTTTCGCCTCTGCATAAGCATCTTTTAAATAAATTTCTCCTTGTGCCTGTACAATAGGGCTTTCAAATTCCATTTCAAAATGACCTAACGACATACGCGCCTGATCAAACAATTTATCGGCCGAATTCGCGCGATGATCATAAACATTAGTTCGTCCAATATCCACACGCATTGAATTCTTGCCGGCTAAGTAAGTCATCGTTCCCAGTAGACCATTTCCGGTAAATACACCTTCATAGATCGTATGACCCAACACGGGAATTCTAAATTGAGCTGATCCTCCAAATGGCCGGCATAGGATGCAAACGAGTAAAAATAGTATTCTTAGATTCATCATTAGGATTTAATGCTATCAGAGCGACCATAAAGATGCTGGATTATTCGACTGAAATCAAGCCTCTTTTACGAAAACGATTGAGAAAAATTGATCGGTAGGGCTTTCCGAATCTATCCGACAGGTCGGTTACCAAGCTGAAATGTAACAATTTAGCAGACACAATGACGTGGCATAGGCAAAAATTGGACACTATATATGAAAGAAATGAATTCAACAGTATTCTTTTGTTATTTTTTAATAAAACACAAATAAACAATACGTAAAATTTTAGTTATCAGTTTACATTTATCAGTTTTTTATCTATTTTTAAGATTAAATATCCAATGCCGTTATTTTTAACAGCCTAATAGTGGATCAATTATAAAACAACTAATCCAACCAAAATGAAAGAACAGAATTCATCAAGGCGTGATTTCATAAAAAAATCCGTGGTCGGTGCTGCGGCATTTTCTATTGTACCACGCTTTGTACTCGGAGGACAGGGCTATCTTGCTCCGAGCGACCATCTAACCAAAGGTGTAATTGGTGTCGGCAATATGGGGCGTGGACACTTTGGCTACGCCGGAACTAAAACAGTAGCTATTTGTGATGTGGACAAAACCCATCTGGCGGCAGCACAAGCAGACTTAGGCGGTGGTGTGAAGGAATACCATGACTTTAGGGAGTTGATTAAATCTCCGGAAGTAGATATCGTACATATTGCTACTCCGCCACATTGGCATGGACTGATGTCCATTGAAGCGGCAAAAGCAGGAAAAGATATCTGGTGTGAAAAACCGATGACACGCACTATCGGTGAAGGTAAAAAAGTGAAAGAAGCCATTGCACAGCATGGTAATATCTTTCGTTTAAATACCTGGTTTCGTTTTAAGGATGATTTTTATGGAATGAATGTTCCCGTAAGCAAAATCAAAAAATTAGTTGATACAGGGATGTTGGGTTGGCCTTTGAAAGTGACGATAAGCAAACATACGGGCTTTGACTGGAAATTTTATTGGGTAGGAAAGGAAAACCTACCGGAAGAGAAAGTACCAGCGGAACTTGACTACGATTTTTGGCTAGGCCCAGCACCATACAAACCTTATAATAAGCACCGTGTACATACGACCTTTAGAGGATATTGGGATTATGATGGCGGCGGCCTAGGAGATATGGGACAACACTATATGGATCCTGTTCAATACTTCTTAGGAAAAGACAACGAAAGTCCCGTTACTGTTGACGTTGATGCTCCGCAGCAACATCCGGATGCCGTGGGCACATGGAGACGAATTACATTTACCTATGCCGATGGTTGTCAGATCATTCTAGATGGTGAAGCGAAAGATGAAAAGGCAGCCTATATTGAAGGTCCAAAAGGTAAATTATATCGAGGGTTTCAATCAGATATACCAGATTTGGAAAGAAAACTTGCACAATATCCTGAACCAGCACCACAGATTACCGACTTCCTGGAATCTGTGCGCACAAGAGAAAAGTTTGCACTGAATGAAATCAATGGACACCGTTCTTGTACTTTGGTCAACATGGGGTTAGCAGCATTGCGACTAAACAGATCATTAAAATACGACTCTCAAAACGAGCTATTTATTAATGATGACGCCGCAAATAGATTGATTCACCAACCAATGAGAGGCCCTTGGTCTATTTAAAAAGAAATCCCAATGAAAAGAATATTCAATTCGCTGACTGTATTGCTTCTTATATCTAGTGCAACTTACGCTCAGCAACCACAAAATAGAACGACTGCAACCAAAATAGCAGACGTATTGGCACAGCAGCCTGCCGAAGAAAAAGAAAAATTTTTGCTTGCCATGCATGAGTTGGAAGGTTTTTCGTCTGACGACGTTGTCACTTTCCTCAAGGGACTTAAAGCACCGGGAAGCAATAATGCTCCGATAGAATTTGCAGCAAACAGCTATTCATTCTATGTAAATCAACCAGGTAAAGAACAGCATAAAAGAGTTTTTGTTGAAGGTTTGGCAAAATCCATCTCGCAATTGAGTGAACCAACAAATCAGGTCTTTGCCCTACGCCTATTACGTCAATGTGCAGATAATACCGCTATACCCGCTGTCGCAAATTGCTTGGAAAACGATTATCTTGCCGATGCTGCAGCGAGAACTCTGGTATCTATTCGTACCCCTGAGTCGACAGCAGCATTAGAAAAAGCTTTAGCTGCGTCAACGACAGAGAAAACTGCTATTGCCTTAGTTACTGCACTCGGAGATTTAAAGGATAAAAATGCTGAAAATGCTATTTTGGGATTGACCAAAAAATATAATTCGGACGGTTTTCAACGGACAGCATTAATCGCATTAAGCAAAATAGGTGGCACAGCTTCTGAATCGCTGTTCCAGGAAAAACTAACTGCTGCAGGTTACAGCTACGACAAATTTGATGCGGTTGGTCTTGGTATCGACTATGCCCAAGCATTGATCGACAATAAGCATGATCAAGATGCAATCAAGTTTCTGAACAAATTTTTCCAAGAATCCCAAAAAGCCAAATCAATCAACGGTCAAATTGCATCGCTTAAATTATTGACAACTCTTGACCCGGCGAAACAACAAAAGAACTTATTAGCAGCAGTTAAGAGCGATAATGGTGCTTACCGTAACATTGCTTTACAATTACTCGGAAAATACGGAAAGGGCAGCGACGCAAAAAGCTTGCTTGCTTTAGCAAGCAAGGGTACGCCTGAAGTTCAAGAAAGTGTATTGAACTACTTAGCCCACAATGGTTCGGCAAGCAGTTTAAAACTAATCCAGGCGTTAGTAAATAAAACACAATCTCCAGTAACTAAATTAGCTGGATTAAGTGCACTAAATACACTATCACAGGGAAAAGAAACCAATACTTTAATCCAGGCTCTCAACACAGATCAACAGTTCAACAATTCGGTAAAGGCGTTGATCCTATCATCTAAAGATGCAAATGTTGTTACCGATGTCAACAATGCGCTCGCCACGGTAGATGACGACAAAAAGATTCAATTACTGGATATTTTAAGTAAACGTTCCAACAATGCGTCATCCAAAGCTGTATTAGCAATAAAGAGTTCAAATCCTGCTGTCGAAGAAGCGATCAACAAAGCACTTCCCAATGTTGCCCAGGAGTCGGATTTAGAAGAACTATTCAATAGGCTAAACAATACGACAGATAATAAATCTGCCGTTCTATTGCAGCGTGCCATTGTCAATGTGATTCAGTCAAGCACAAATTCAAAAGGATTAACAGAAAAACTAGCAACTAATATAGCGAAATCAGCAGCGCCTAATACCGCTAAATATTTCCCTATTTTTGCTGGGCTTGGTGACGCACAGTCATTGAAAGCTGTAACTGCATACCTTAACAATAATAATACAAGTCTACGGTCAGCAGCAATTGAATCTTTGGCTGGCTGGTCTTCCTCCAACGCACTTCCAGAATTGGTATCTCTTTCCCGAACAGAAAAAGACGATAATCTGTTCAATACGGTATACCGGGGATTAATTAAATCAATTTCTTCTTCTTCGAATACGCCTGAACAGAAAACGTTGTTATTAAGAGATGCATTCAGCGTTGCCAAAACAGCAGATCAGAAAAAAGCAGCATTATCGGTGTTACAACCTACAGGAACATACCAGTCTTTAGTTTTTGCCGCCGACTTAATGAACGATGCACAACTGGGCGGAACTGCTGCCAATGTAGCAATGAACATTGCAATGGACAACAAGTTCTATGGAAAAAAGGTCAGAGAGGTTCTTGAACAGGTAATCGGTAAATTGTCGGGTAGTGAAAGTGGATACCTTAAAGAAGCCGTTGTTCGCTATCTCGCTGAAATGCCCATCAAAGAGGGTTACGTTTCGATGTTCAATGGTAAAGACCTAAGTGGCTGGAAAGGTTTGGTAGCGGATCCGATCAAACGTAGTAAGATGAACGAGAAAACTTTAGCAGCAGAACAAGCTAAAGCCGATGACATCATGCGCAAAGGCTGGACAGCATCCAATGGCGAAATTACCTTCAGTGGTAAAGGAGATAACCTGGCTACCGTAAAAAAATATGGCGATTTTGAAATGCTTGTAGATTGGAAATTGGAGAACTATGGTGGTATAGAAGGTGATGCCGGTATTTACTTGAGAGGTACTCCACAAGTACAGATTTGGGATATTGCGAATACAAGAGTCGGTGCCCAAGTTGGCTCTGGTGGATTATATAACAACCAGAAAAATGAAAGCAAACCATTGAAGGTTGCCGACAATGCTACCGGCGAATGGAATACGTTTAAAATCAAAATGGTAGACGATAAAGTCACGGTTTGGTTAAATGGACAGTTAGTAACTGATAATATTCCTCTTGAAAACTATTGGGATAGAAACCAATCCATTTTCCCTACCGAACAAATTGAGTTACAAGCGCATGGTTCAGTTGTTTATTATAGAGATCTTTTTATCAAGGAATTCCCAAGAAAGCAAATCTTTAAATTGAGCGATCAAGAGAAAAAAGAAGGTTTTGAAGTACTTTTTGATGGAACAAACCTCGACAAGTGGACAGAAAACCAAGCCTATGTCATCAATGACGAAGGTTATATCTGGGTGTATCCAAATGCAAAATTTGGTGGAAACCTCTACACAAAAGAAGAATACGCAGACTTCATTTATCGCTTCGACTTCAAATTGACCCCTGGTGCCAACAATGGTGTGGGAATAAGGGCTCCTCTAGAGGGGGACGCCGCATATGAGGCAATGGAAATCCAGGTACTTGATGATGGCGCAGATGTTTATAAAGACTTGAAGCAATACCAATATCACGGTTCGATTTATGGTGTTGTTCCTGCCAAAAAAGGTCATTTAAAACCTGTAGGTGAATGGAACTCCGAGGAAATAGTCGTGAAAGGAAATCGTATCAAAGTTACACTAAATGGCGCTGTTATTGTTGATGCGGATATCGCCGAGGCAAGCAAAAACGGAACCTTGGATGGCAAACAACATCCTGGACTTAAACGAACCTCTGGTCATATCGGGTTCCTTGGACACGGTACCGAAGTATTCTTTAAAGATATTCGAGTAAAAAAACTCAAATAGTCTTAACTTATACGTAGAAAGGGGATAAGGAATCTTATCCCCTTTTTGCTAATTAGCCTACTTGTTTGTCAAGTGAGAAAAATAACCAAATGATTCCAAAACTTTTGCTAAATTAAAGCCCTGAGGATTCTATTTCAAAATATAATGTTTTATGACTAAAGCCGTAAACTTACTGATTAACAAAAAATTGGAGAGTAAACCTGAAAAGAAAAATCTGTTCAATAAAATCTCCATTATAAAATTAATAGCCGAATTAGGATCTGTATCGGTAAATGACATTGTAAAAAACCTCTATTTAAGCCTGCCTACGGTGAATAGCCTCATTGCAGAGTTGCTGGAAGATGATTTTATCCGTCAATTTGACAAAGGAGAATCTATTGGCGGACGTAAACCCAATTTATATAAGCTATGTGATGGATTGTTTCAGGTGCTTTCGATTGAGCTCCAACGTTTCTCTATCACTATGAGCATAATGGACAACAACCAGAACATTATTGCTGAAACTGTTGAGCTGGATAATGAATTATCTCGCAATGGAGAAAATCTAGCCGCTATCACACAAATCGTTGATCAATATCTTATCGATAAATCAGTTGATATCGAGAACCTAACAGGGATTATCATTGGTATGCCTGGGCTAATCAACGCTGAAGAAGGTACCAACGAGACTTTTTTACATGACGACAATCAATCCATAACAAATTATTTTGAGCGCATATATAAAAAACCAGTCTTCATTCTCAATGACGTCAAAGGCGCTGCTTATGCTGAATTGAAATTTGGATTGGCAAAAAACACAAAAAACAGTTTAATTATCCTAATGGATTGGGGGATTGGTTTAGGAATCGTGTCCAATGGCGAAGTCTATCTGGGACGTGATGGCTACTCCGGCGAAGTGGGACATATGCCCTTTATCGATAATGGCGAACTATGCTACTGTGGGAAAAGAGGTTGTTTGGAAACCGTAGCTTCCGGAATTGCTTTAGTCAACAATGCGAAACAGGAAATCCAGAAAGGAGAGCTGACTAAATTAAACGAATTGCAACCCGATGAATTACAACATTTAACACCAACGCATATTATTGAAGCTGCAAACAAAGGTGATCAATTTGCAATAAACCAGATTTCAAAACTAGGGACAAATCTAGGGAAAGCATTTGCATCCTTGATACAGCTCCTCAACCCCGAATTGATCGTATTGGGGGGGAAAATTGCAAAAGCAAATGAACTGATCACGATTCCGATACAGCAAGCCATCAATTCTTATACCATGGCAATATTGAAGGAACATTGTGACATAAAAGTGTCAAGCCTAAATCTCGACAGCAATACCGTGGGTCTGACAAATTATTTTATCACGAAGTACCTATCGGTTGAATTGCTTCATAAATCCAAAATCTAAAACTGCCCTGTACTCAACAAGACAAGAGTACAGGCTCTTTCTGTCTTAATACCGTGCTCCATAGCGAGCTGTTCCAATGCTGAATTCTCCGCACCAGGATTAAATATTATTCGTTTTGGCTTCGTCGCTAATATATAATCGTAATATTCTTTCTGATTAGGCTCACTAAGATACATTGTCACCGTATCAATATCTGTATGGATATCACCTTTCTTTTCAATAGGAACTCCGGCGGCTTCTCCTCCACTCAAGCCAATATTAACGATAGCATGCCCATGTTTATGCAACATATTTGCGGCTTTATTCGAATAACGTGAAGGATTGGTACTAGCACCTAAAATCAATGTTTTTTTCATCCCTTTTTATATCTTTTGTGTTTACCTGTTGCATGCATACTCAGGGCATGTAGATTATCTTCTTTGCCTTCTCGTTACAATAGGATAAAGAAGATAATCTAAATTCTCAAAGTAGCATCGCTCAAAAATTACTCATCGATGATAAAATCACCATGGTTGCTATAGGCATTTTTACGCAATACCGGCATTCCCATGATTTTATAAAGCTCATCCAATTTGACCAAGCTTCCATTGGTCATATTAGAAAGTAAAACAATAACAATGTTTCTTTTTAAATCTCTTACATAAATATGTCTAAAACCGTGCCACCAGCCTGTATGGTATACGATATGATCATTACCATGCTCAAAGGTACGCCAACCATAACCATAGCTAAAAATTCCTTTTTTGGCATCGGGATATCCTCGGTATGCTGAATCCAATGTTGACTGCTTTAACAATCGTCCATCTCTCAAAGCCAGATCAAAACGATAAAGGTCACGCACTGTACTATAAATTCCTTTGTCACCAAGCGGTCCATCCTGAAAATTTTGCACCACCGATCTTCGCCATACCTTATCATGCCCGATAACGTTGGTCGGAATTTTATCATACACGGCCTTAGAGAGTGCGGCTGTATTTGTCATTCCGGCAACATTGAATACGCTATCTTTCATATACGTCGCATAATCTTGCTTTGATATCTTTTCAATAATGGCCCCTAAGACCATAAAGTTCGAATTATTGTAAAAGAAACGGCCTCCTGGCGCACCATAGCGATTAGGCTTAAATTCGGTCAGCATTTTCATCACATCTTGATTTGTCATTCCTTTCTTGCGATCAGGCCAATGTTCCTCCGAAAAATAAACGTAATTAGGTAATCCCGAGCGGTGTGTCAATAACATTTTTATGGTAATACCAGGATAAGGAAAATCCGGATAGAAGTCATTGATCGTTTGATCGAGACGTAGCTTTCCTGCCTCCACTAACTTCAAAATTCCGACAGCTGTTAACGGTTTAGAAACTGAAGCGAGTTCAAATTTGTCATCTATTTTTAGACTATCCCGTTTTAAGTAATTGGCCCAGCCGAATATATTCTGATATAAGATTTTCCCATCTTTAGCAACAAGAACGTTCCCATTGAATGCAGCTTTTGAATGAAGGTTTTTCATAAAAGCATCGATTTTCTGATCTGCATTATTTGGATTATAGACGAGTCTCGTGCTATCTGCTTTTGCCTGCGCTATTGCTGCTTCCTTCTGTTTTTTCTCTTTTGAACTACAAGCCACTGTAGATACCATCAAAAGAGCGACCATTCCCTTTAAAAAAAATAATTTCACTATACTAAGTCTCCCGGATTTTTGTGTTTTATGTATTGTTTATCAATAAATACCTCCTATTTCCTTTGTTCTAAACAACATTAAATTATTGAAGCTCGTAATAGAAGGACCAGCCTACTGATAATAATGCTAAAATGAAGATTTTAGTATAAAAAAACGAATTTTTCACCACAATAATTGATATTCATCGGATATGTTACCTTTTTTATGTGCGCAGTCTCTTTCACTCTAGCAACGGACAACCTGGGCTTACTTCTAACAAATGGATAACGATGGAAAACTATAGGTAAAAAAACTTTTCCCTATCATAAGATTAACCAATTAAGGCCATAAAAAAAGCCACCTTATTACTAAAGTGGCTTTTAATTCCTCAACTAAAGGATTATGCTAATAATCTTACTGGATTTTCAACCAAAGATTTTAATGTTTGCAAAAATGCAGCTCCAGTTGCACCATCGACCACGCGGTGATCACAACCCAATGTCACTTTCATTACATTACCAGGAACTACAGCACCGTTTTTAACAACAGGAACTGCTTGAATAGCACCAACAGAAAGGATTGCTCCATCTGGTGAGTTGATAATGGATGTAAATTCGTCAATTCCAAACATACCTAAGTTGGACACTGTAAATGTAGATCCTTCCCAATCGGCAGGCTGTAATTTTTTAGCTTTCGCTTTTTGAGCGAAGTCTTTCACCTCTGCAGAGATATGCGACAATGATTTACCATCTGCAAAACGCACAACAGGGACTAATAAACCATCTTCAACAGCCATTGCAACACCAATGTTGGTATGCTCATTGAAACGGATTTTATCACCTTGCCATGAAGAGTTTACGGCAGGATGTTTTTTCAAGGCAACAGCAACAGCTTTTACAACGATATCATTGAAAGAAACTTTTACTGGAGCAACCTCATTAATCTGCGCACGAGCAGCCATTGCATTGTCCATGTCAATTGATACAGTCAAATAGAAGTGTGGAGCTGTAAACAATGACTCTGCTAGACGACGCGCAATAGTTTTACGCATTTGGTTAACTGGTTTTTCAGTATAACGCTCTTCACCAACAAATGTAGGTAAAGTGATTGCTTTTGCTTCTGTTGCAGGAGCGGCTGCAGCTTTTGTTTCCGCAGGTTGTGCAGCAACAGGAACAAATGATTCTACGTCTTTCTTCACAATACGGCCACCATCTGCGGAACCTTTGATATCACTTAAGTTGATACCTTTCTCCTGTGCAATTTTACGTGCTAAAGGAGAAGCTTTCACACGAGAATCATCGCTTGAAGTCGATGCTACCGGTGCGGCAGTTACAGCAGCAGCTGAGTCAGCTTTAGGAGCTTCAGCAGTTTCTGCCTTTGCAGGTGCAGATTTTTGATTTAACAAAGGTGTGATATCAGTTCCTGCAGGACCAACGATCGCGATGATGTCGTTAACCTTTGCCGCTTGTCCAGCTTCAAGGCCAACATATAATAAAGTACCATCAGCATAAGCTGTAACTTCCATTGTCGCTTTATCAGTTTCTACATCAGCAATAGCATCGTCAGATTTAATCGTATCACCAACTTTGAAGTTCCATTGCGCAATGACACCCTCTTTCATGGTATCACTTAACAAAGGCATTGTAATTACCGTACATCCCAATTCCTCAGGAGTTACAGTACTAGCCGAAGATTCTGGACCAGAAACTTCTTCTGCTTTTTTTTCTTCTGTTTTTTCCGGTGCTTTTTCAGCTGCAGGCGCATCACCGCTCAACAATGCTTGAAAATCTTCACCTGGCTCACCTAAAACAGCAATAACAGCATCAATAGCTACTGCTTCGCCTTCTTTAGGACCAATATATAAAAGAGTTCCTTCTTGGTAAGACTCAAAGTCCATTGTAGCTTTATCTGTTTCAATCTCAGCTACTAAATCACCAGAATTTACTTTATCACCAACTTTTTTGTGCCATTTCGCGATGACCCCTTCGGTCATTGTATCGCTCATTTTCGGCATTCTTACTACTTCAGCCATTCTTTATTATATTATCAAGTTAAAGAGTATTAATCTAAAATAAATGGATAGTCTTGTTGTACATATACATCTTTGTACAATTCATCTGCAGTTGGATAAGGAGATTCCTCTGCAAATTTTACAGACTCTTCAACGACCTTTTTCACATCAGCCTCAACCTCTGCAAACCAAGCGTCATCCGCATAGTTGTTTTCTAAAATAGCATGTTTAGTCGACAACAATGGATCACGGTCTTTATACGCTTCAAGCTCTTCTTTCGTACGATATTTAGCCGGATCAGACATTGAGTGTCCTTTGTAACGGTATGTACGAATTTCTAAGAACGTTGGACCTTCACCTGCACGAGCACGTTGAACAGCTTCGTCCATCGCATTGTGTACAGCAACAACATCCATTCCATCAACCGGAGCAGAAGGCATATCGAAACCTAAGCCCATTTTGTAAATATCCTGCATGTTCGTTGTACGTTGTACAGAAGTACCCATTGCATAACCGTTGTTTTCACATACGAAGATAACAGGGAGTTTCCACAACATCGCCATGTTCAATGTCTCATTGAATGCACCTTGACGCACAGCTCCATCACCCATATAACAGATATTTACATTATCTGTACCAAGATATTTTTCAGCAAATGCGATACCAGCACCTAAAGGAATCTGACCTCCAACAATACCATGGCCACCCATGAATTTGTGCTCTTTGGAGAAGAAGTGCATAGAACCTCCTTTACCTTTTGAACAACCAGTGATCTTTCCATATAATTCAGCCATACAAGCATTTGCAGAAACGCCTTTAGCCAAAGCGTGGGCGTGATCACGATAAGCAGTGATTAGAGAATCCTCAGGTTTGATTACTGACATCGTTCCAGCGACTACAGCCTCTTGTCCTATGTACAAGTGACAGAAACCACGAATCTTTTGCTGTCCGTAAAGTTGACCTGCTTTTTCTTCAAACTTACGCATAAGTAACATAGACTTATACCACTCCAAATATGTCTCTTTTGTTATAGGTGTTGAACTCATTTCAAAGTTTTGATTTTCTTACTATTCTAGACTACAAATCTAATAATTTTGGACGAATTTCCTTGCCCAAAAATCAATTTTATTTATACTTTAAGACACTTCTAAGACATTTGATTTAAAGTATATAGCATTTGATTACAAATAAATGAACGGCACAATCAAATAAATCAAAAACTTATGAAAATAAAAAAGCCAAAGAACTTAATAATCATTTGGCTTAATCTATTTTATGCAAACTGTTTGCTATCGAAGTTTTTGGATCAGCTCACTTTCAGTTACCTTTACCTGCTCCCCGCTTTCCATGTCCTTTAAGGACAATTGCCCCGATGCAGCCTCCTCTTCACCGACTAATAACACGTAGGGAATACCCTTCCCATCCGCATAACCCATTTGTTTTTTCAATTTTACAGGAGATGCATAGAGTTCCGAAGCGATATTTTCCTTGCGAAGCTTGTTGAGTAAGCTCAGGGTATAACTTTCCAGCTGTTTGTCAAAATTGATGATCAGGAGCTTGGTAGAATCAGCTTTCCCAGCAGGAAATAAGTTCAACTCTTCCAGCACATCATAAATGCGGTCTGCACCAAAGGAAACGCCTACACCGGTCAGTCCCTTCAAACCAAACATTCCTGTAAGATCATCGTAGCGGCCACCTCCACCGATACTTCCCATGGCAACCTCATTCGTCTTGACCTCAAAGATACAGCCCGTATAATAATTGAGACCTCGGGCCAATGTAATATCCAGATCTATAATTTGATGAAGCAACTTTTCTTCAGCACCTAATTTGGCCACATAGTCAAACACATCCTCAATCTCTGCAATACCATTTAAGCCGACAGAAGAAGTTGCTAAAATCGCTTTTAAGGAAGCAAGTTTCTCATCATTTGAGCCTTCCAATAAAATTATAGGTTTCAAAATAGCAAGATCTGCTTCTGTAAAACCCCTTTCCAACAGTTCTTTGTTGACACCTTCCAACCCGATTTTATCCAATTTATCGATCGCGACAGTCATGTCTACGATCAGCTCCGGTTTGCCGATGATTTCAGCAATACCCGAAAGAATTTTCCTGTTGTTGATTTTGATATTAAAATCTTTCAGTCCAAACCGTTCGAAGGCTTCTTGATAAATCAAAATAAACTCCGCTTCATTCAATAGACTTTCTGACCCGACAACGTCGACATCACATTGGTAAAACTCGCGGTATCTTCCGCGCTGCGGACGATCTGCACGCCATACAGGTTGCACCTGAAAGCGCTTAAACGGTAAAGTAATATCATTTTGGTGCATCACAACATAGCGCGCAAAGGGCACCGTAAGATCATATCTTAGTGCTTTCTCGGTTATATGCGGAATGAGCTTATTGGAATTTTTATCGTGAAGCAGGCTGTCGGGCGCTTTTGTCAGGTAGTCACCCGAATTAAGAATCTTAAAGATCAATTTATCACCCTCGTCGCCGTATTTACCGGTGAGGGTCGTCAAATTTTCAAATGAAGGGGTCTGTATTTCATTATAGCCATATTTTCTGAATACCGTTTTCAGTGTATCGAAAATATAGTTGCGTTTGATCATTTCGGAAGGCGAAAAATCACGCGTTCCTTTTGCCAAAGAAGGTTTTACTACTGCCATATTTGGCAAAGTTAATAAAATCCTTTATTCTACTTCCAGAATTTTAAGGAATTCACAGGCTTTTTCGGCGGCAGATTTCTCGGCAGACTTCTTATTAAAATCACGGCCAAGTCCACAAACAATACCATCCACGACCGCTTCAATACTAAACATCTTAGAAGATTCCCCTTCCGGGTTGTCTGTTTGCCGAAATACAATCTCTTTGCCAGTATGTTGACACCACTCGATCAACCGACTTTTAAAGTTTGTTTCCGTCTGTTCCAATAGGTGAATATCGACGTGCGGTTTAATAATTCGATTCAACAAAAAGCTCTTGGTAAAAACATAGCCCCTATCTAGATAAACTGCCCCAATCAATGCCTCAAAAGCATCACCCAATAAAGATCCTTGTTTATTTGGAAAACTGATCATTCGCGCATCAAACTGGATAAGCTCATTAAACCCCAACTTTCTGGAAAGCTGGTTTAGATTTGCTCTACTGACAATTTTTGAGCGCATTTCAGTCAGGAACCCTTCGTCTTTATAAGGATATTTCTTAAATAACAGTTCAGCCACAACCGAACCCAAAACAGCATCACCTAAGAATTCTAAACGTTCGTTGCTATTTTTTGCGCCCTCTTTAATTGTAACGGCGACAGACTTGTGTCTAAACGCCATCTTGTACAGATGTACATTTCCGGGAACAAATCCTAGCAGGTTTTTTAGTTTTCTAACGTATTCCCGATCTGGCGAAAAATATAATTTATATATCCTTGCAAAAGGCATCTCTTCTAAAAATAAGGCGACAAGTCCTAGTTAAAGAACCTGTCGCTAGCTCATATTATCAAACCATGTTTGAAGGATCAAACATTAAGCTTTATATTTTTTCACAATAACGGTAGCATTATGCCCACCGAAACCGAATGTGTTGCTCAAAGCGGCATTAACGATACGTTTTTGCGCTTTGTTGAATGTAAAATTCAAGTTGTTATCAATTTCCGGATCGTCTGTAAAGTGATTGATTGTCGGAGGGACAATATCATTTTGAACAGCCAATATAGAAGCGATAGTTTCAATAGCCCCTGCAGCACCCAAAAGGTGCCCTGTCATTGATTTAGTTGAACTGATATTCAATTTATAAGCGTGTTCACCAAACAGGTCAACAATAGCCTTCGTTTCACTAATATCACCGACCGGTGTAGATGTTCCATGAACATTGATATAATCAATATCTGAAAAATCCATCTCTGCATCATTTACAGCCATTGTCATAGCCAGTTTTGCGCCCAATCCTTCAGGATGCGAGGCTGTGATGTGATGTGCATCTGCACTCATTCCACCCCCTGCAATCTCTGCATAGATTTTTGCTCCACGTGCTAAGGCATGCTCCAAACTTTCTAAGATCAATGCACCCGAACCCTCTCCCGAAACAAAACCGTCTCTGTCTTTATCAAAAGGACGTGATGCTGTTTTAGGATCATCATTCCGGGTTGACAACGCATGCATAGCATTGAACCCACCAATTCCAGCTTCATTGACTGTAGCTTCTGATCCACCTGTAACAATCACATCAGCTTTGCCCATACGAATATAGTTAAAAGCATCTATCATTGCATTGGTAGCCGAGGCACAAGCCGATACGGCAGAAAAGTTAGGGCCACGTAGACCATGACGCATTGAAATATGTCCTGGAGCAATATCAACGAGCATCTTAGGAATGAAGAAAGGATTGAAACGAGGTGTTCCATCTCCCTTTGCAAAGTTTGCAACTTCTTCAGTGAAAGTTGTTAAACCTCCAATTCCTGATCCCCAAATTACTCCGATACGATTTGTATCTAATTTTTCAAAATCTAAGCCAGCATCTTTAATTGCCTCATCTGTTGACGCAATTGCATACTGGACAAAAGGATCGACTTTACGAGCTTCCTTTCGATCCATAAATTCATGCGGATCAAACCCCTTTACCTCACATGCAAACTGAGTCTTGAATTTTGACGCATCAAAATGCGTAATAGGAGCAGCTCCGCTTACACCATTTATTAACGCCTCCCAGTAAGCTGAGACGGTATTACCAATTGGTGTAAGGGCGCCTAATCCTGTTACTACTACTCTTTTAAGCTCCATTTATTACGATTAGCCTAATTAAATTAGTTAGTTAACGTTTTTTTCTAAATAAGCGATTGCTTGACCAACAGTACCAATAGTCTCTGCTTGATCATCAGGAATAGCAACGTTGAATTCTTTTTCAAACTCCATGATCAACTCAACAGTGTCAAGTGAATCAGCACCTAAATCATTAGTGAATGAAGCTTCTGGTGTTACTTCGTTTTCGTCAACACCTAATTTTTCAACGATAATTGCTTTTACTCTTGAAGCGATATCTGACATGATTTTATAGTTTAATTGTTTAATAAATCTGTGCAAAGAAAAATAAATTTCATCAAAATTCAAACCTAAATTGATATTTAGATGAAAGTCACCATGTTAGGCGACCGAACTTATTCGCGTCTTATACTAGCTAACCCACTCTATATTAACTTAGTTCAAGTATAACAAAAAATATTTTGTATTCCAAACGCTCAGCTAATTAACTCAAATTTTACACAAAAAGTATATTCCTACCTCAAAATTATTAGTACCTTCGTTAGCAGAGGGACATATATTTAAACATTAAAGTGGTCAATAAGTTAGTAGCAAGATTGGATATGGACATGAATGAAGAGTTGGATTTTACCCTACTCGCCATCACCTGTTCGTTGAAAGATTACCGACTCTGCCATTTCATCAACAAGGAGACTAACCTGAATTTTTCCAGAGGAAAAGAAAGCAAGTACGACCATGATGGTCGACAAAAAAACAAAACCGAAGAAGAGCTTGAATATCACATTGTCTTTGATCCAAAGAAAAAAATAAGCTACCACTTCACTGCTTTTCATTACCTTATCGCCGATGCCGACACCGAATATTTCTTGATCAACAATAAGAGCATCGAAGGCACTTATTTAATCCCGGAAAACCCCCACTTCGATTTTTTTATCATCATTAAAAACTACATCTGTGAGGATGACGTGGAACATATTATCAAAAGGATCAACAAATTACCCGAAGTCGTCATTGCAAAAGAAATATCACCAAAAATATTGAAATCTAAAGAAAATCTCATATTTTAGCAAACTGTAGGTTAGTGTAGCAAATACACCCCAACTTAGATCTAAATTAATTCGATTTAGTTTTGACAAAACACAACAATATAGTAGGCTATTTGTTGTGATTAATGAAGAACATTTAAAATACAAAATAACAGATGGAAAAAGTTCAAAAAAGGACTAAAATTGTCGCAACATTAGGCCCTGCCTCGGCAGACAAACAAGTTTTGACCAACATGATTGCCAAAGGGGTTGATGTGTGCCGGTTGAATTTCTCTCATGGCAGCCAGGAAGATCACCTTAAGGTAATCGAAACTATAAATGCAATAAATAATGAAACAGGATTCAATGTTGCCATCTTAGCCGATTTACAAGGTCCAAAAATTAGGATCGGAAAAATGAAAGAAGGTGGAGCTATTCTCGTGAATGGTTCAAAAGTTGAAATTACAACACAAGAACTCATCGGAGACGAAAACAGAATCTACATTACATACGAAAACTTTCCAAACGATGTTGAAGCCAACGAAATCATTTTACTTGATGACGGAAAACTTCAACTTCGTGTTTTAGAGACCAATCATAAAGATACTGTTACCTGTGAAGTTGTACACGGAGGTGTCCTTACTTCACGTAAAGGCGTTAACTTACCGAACACCAAAGTATCTATCCCATCGTTGACGGAAGAAGATTTAGACAACTTGAATTTTGCCCTGGATCATGGTGCAGACTGGATCGCGATGTCTTTCGTACGTTCGGCAGAAGATATTTTTCAATGTAAAAAAATCATCGAGGCAAAAGGAAGCCATGCTCGTGTCATCGCAAAAGTTGAAAAACCGGAAGCGATTGAAAATATTGATGCCATTATCGAAGCTACAGATGCTGTTATGGTTGCTCGTGGTGACTTGGGCGTTGAGCTTCCAATGGAAGAGGTACCAGGACTTCAAAAGATCATCGTACAGAAATGTAGAGATCTTTCAAAACCGGTAATCATTGCGACACAGATGTTGGAAAGTATGATCACTACACCACGTCCTACACGTGCTGAAGTAAATGACGTAGCCAACTCCGTATTGGATGGAGCGGATGCTGTGATGTTAAGTGGCGAGACTTCAGTTGGTGAATTCCCTGAAATCGTTATCGAAACAATGAGCAAAATCATTATCCACGTGGAACAAACTTCTTATCCTTATTATAATGAGAAAGTTAGTGAAATCCACGACGGAACACTTATTCCGGACGCGATTTGCGCATCTTCGGTTTATCTTGCTCAAAAAACAAATGCATCTGCAATTGCGGTATTGACATCATCTGGTGCAACAGCGTTTGAAATTACAAGTTATAGACCAAATGTAGATATCTTAGTTTTCACAGGAACACAAAAATTGCTGAAACAACTCAGCCTACTTTGGGGCGTAAAAACTTTTATCTACGACAAGTTCGAAAGCACAGATGGATCTATTCATGATGTTAACAAATTTATTGTAAAAAATAACTACGTTAAACCTGGATCTATCATTATCAATACAGCTTCGACACCGTTAATCGAAAAAGGTAAAACAAATACAATCCGTGTTTCCCAGCTATAATGGACAATAAGGATTAAAGCAAAAAAATAGCGTTCTATCTAGAACGCTATTTTTTTTGCTTGTTTGGATACAAGGAGTCGATTTTTAATTTAAAGTCCTTCACCTTTAGCGAATCATTCAAGCGCCTAAAAGGAAGATTGTTTTCTTTCTCATCACCTTTGGGCATTTTTTCCGTTCCTGGCATTGGGGCTAGACCGTCCACACGATTTGGCTTCTTAATCGGCATATGATACTTTTCATCTGAAGAATCCAATTTAAAGACAGGCATCTTTGATTCTTTTTCCTCCATTAAAGGAATCTGCGGTTTCACCTTTACTTGTCCTATAGCAATGGTCCCTATGGAAGACAATACCAATAATAATACGTAGCTTTTCATCTTTATATAGTTATTAAAGAGCACTCATTGTACCAATGAACGCGTCATATTCGGCTTATTCACTTCTCCAGCAGTTAGACTCAACCGCGTAGATTAAAATTTGTCCACAGCGCAATTCAGCACATAATCCATTTCTATTCACTAATTTACAAAGAACAGCATCTATATTTAAACAGATTGCTGTTAAACATTGTTAAAACAGCTACAAAACACATTAGCATCTTTATATTTGTAACAATTTAAGAAAAAATGAGCTATCGCACCTTAAATGGCCGCTCACATGGCATAAGGGATGAATACGCAAATGGTAAATAAACTGAGCGCTATAAACTTTTTGATATATTCAAAATACATTTATTTAATACCCAATACTAATGAAGAAAAATAGCATTGTATTAATCATTGGACTGATGTCTCTCGCTCTAATTGGGGTATTGGCCATGCAATTCTATTTTCTGAGAGATTCTTATCGCCAAAAGTCTCAATTATTTGATGAGTCCGTCAATGCTGCGATTACAGCTGTTGCCGGTAAGCTTGAACGACGGGAGGTAGTTGACTTCGCTAAGGTTCAACAGGAGCGTAACATTGAAAAATCCAAGCAGGAACAGGCCAAACAACGTCTTTTGGCCGAGCAACTCGAAATACAGTATAGAATTGAAGAATTAAAAAACAAACAACATGTTGTTTTCTCAAACTTTAAAGAGCAAGAAGACCAATTACGTGCATTGTATCCAAATGTAATTGAAATCAAAAATTCATTCTACGAAACATACATCAAAAGACCGGAGTACCAGAAATTTATCAAATTTTCTGTTTCAAATGAGCTTACCGACGATAATTTGGTACAGGCTTTTATCATGTTAAATGCTTCAAAGGTAGATGATCAGATCAATGGGAAGGACGATAGCACGCGGTTTGTTATCCCCCTAATGGACCCACTGGTCAATCAACAAACAAAATTCCGGGTAGCCACATTACCTCCAAGAGAGAATGCGAAACTTGCGAAAACAATTTCTGATTTGGAAAAAAGATTGGATATCCTCAACAGAAAAAACGCGTGGAGTGGCTTTAATGTATATGATTCCGTTGCCATGCTGGGCGGCAAAAAAGCAGACTACATCGAAGATATTGCTATTGGAATGGAGCTTGCTAAACGTCCATTAAAGGATCGATTGAATGTGATCATCGTTCAAGAACTTATCAAAGAGGAGTTGGCTCAACGCGACATTAAAGCTCCTTTCAATATTGAAATATGGAGCACAAACAATATATTACTAAATAATATTTTAAACGAAGCCGCTTTAAATAACCCAACAAATACAACCAAATACTCAACGGCACTTTTTAAAGGTGATATCGGTGCTGCGCCAGGAAAATTAACCATCTATTTCCCCAATAAAAAGGCGATAATTGCCGATAATATGGGCTATCTGTTGCTGCCCATGCTGGCACTGCTTTTCTTGTTGGTGGGGTGTTTTGCTTATACACTGATTATCATCTTCAGACAAAAGAAAGTTTCGGAAATGAAGACGGATTTCATCAACAACATGACGCATGAGTTTAAAACACCTGTTGCAACAATTATGATTGCCAGTGAGTCACTTAAAGATCCAGACATCAATGCCGACCACAAGCGCGTTCAGAAATTGGCTAATATCATCTACGACGAAAATGTTAGACTCGGAAATCATATTGAACGTGTGCTCGATTTGGCAAGACTAGAAAAAGAAACGCTAAAACTCGACCAGGTAGAAGTATGCATCAATGATCTTGTTTCGGCAGTAACGGACAGTATGCAGCTACGGATGCAAAATATTGGCGGGAAATTCAGTATAGATCTTGCAGCGACCAAGGATGTTGTCGTTGGTGATGAGTTACATTTTTCCAATGTATTTTACAATCTTTTGGATAATGCCATCAAGTACAGCAAAGGAGATTTACATGTCAACATCAATTCAAAAAATGTTGGCGACACCATTGTTGTCACCATAGCCGACAATGGTATTGGGATGAGCCGGGATCACCTGCAAAAGATTTTCGACCAGTTTTACCGTATTCCAACTGGGAATGTTCATAATGTCAAAGGATTTGGCCTTGGCTTAAGTTATGTACAGGACATTCTGAGAAGGCTGAACGGAAAAATTACAGTTAAAAGTGAAAAAGATAAAGGCACGACCTTTGAAGTAATTTTGCCTATTAAAAAATAAAACGTTCCTTTTTTGTATATTTCCTCTTTAAAAAATTTCAAAGGTTGAGGAAGGCTGATTTATCAGCATCAAGGGACATTGGTGAAAATTAATATATTCATTATGCAAAAGATATTATTAGCAGAAGATGATCCTAATTTGGGGGATCTTTTAAAAGACTATCTCGAATTAAAGGGAAAATTTGACGTCACATTATGCACGGATGGAGATGAAGCGATTTCTCAATTCAAAAAAAATAACTACGACCTTTGTATTTTTGATGTCATGATGCCAAAAAAGGACGGATTTACAGTTGGACGTGAAATCAGAAAAACAAACAATACTGTTCCTATTATCTTTGCCACAGCAAAGGGGATGATGGAAGATAAGACCGAAGCCTTTGAGCTAGGAGGAGATGATTATATCACCAAGCCTTTTCGAGTGGAAGAATTATTGCTCCGCATCAATGCTTTGCTGAAACGCAGTGTTCGAGACAAAGAAGAAGAAGTGGTTGCGGATAAATTTGAAATTGGCGATTATTTCTTTGATTATACAAGTCAGCAGATTTCTTACAAAGGACAGATGCAAAAACTCTCCACGAAAGAAGCTGAACTACTCCGCTTGCTTTGCTTAAAGAAAAATGATGTGCTGACCCGGGAAGAAGCGTTGTTAAAAATATGGCATGATGATAACTATTTTACGGGTAGAAGTATGGATGTATTTCTCAGTAAACTTCGTAAATATCTAAAAGAAGATAGCAAAGTTGAAATTGTCAATGTGCACGGAAAAGGTTACAAACTTTTGGTCAGCTAAAAAAAGGGGAATGAAAAATATAGTCATTCCCCTTTTTATGCTACACACGTATTCAAGCGTGACTTACTCGAATTCGTGGATGAAAATAAAAGAACAAAACAATTTCATCCTTAGTAGAATATAAAAAATTGACGCACTTTTATAAAAAATTTGCATTTCAAAAAGAAATGTTCTAACTTAGCGTCGCTTATAGAGAAAGGCAGAGGGAATAGACCCGATGAAGCCTTAGCAACCTGTCCCTTGACAAGGTGCTAAATTCTACCCTACTTGATATGGGAATGATAAGCCGAAGTCACCAAATTCTAGTGTGTCCTTCTCTCTCTAGCAAGAAATATAGTTGAAAAAGAAATATTAAAAACATTCATTATGTTATTGACTAACAATTTAGGTTACCCTCGTGTGGGCGCGTTCCGCGAATTGAAAAAAGCCAATGAGGCCTATTGGGCTAAAAAATCTTCTGTTGAGGAATTATTGGACACAGCAAAAAAAATTCGTGAAGGCAATTGGAAAACACAAAAAGATGCTGGAATAGATTTGATCCCTTCCAATGATTTCTCTTTTTACGATCAAGTATTGGATTTAACCCTCACTGTTGGTGCAATTCCTGCTCGCTACCATTCTTTATTGAATAAAGTAGACAACAATTACAGTTTAGATCTATATTTTGCCATGGCGCGCGGTTTCCAACAAGAAGGAATCGACGTGACTGCAATGGAAATGACCAAGTGGTTGGATACGAACTACCACTACATGGTACCAGAATTCACCAAAGATCAAGAATTCAAATTGACTTCCGAAAAATTCTTAAATGAATACAACGAAGCAAAATCATTGGGCATCGATACTAAACCAGTTCTATTAGGTCCTATTACATACCTTTTGATCGGTAAAGAAAAAGAAGCTGGCTTCGACCGTATCGATTTATTGGATAAACTTATTCCAGTATATGAGCAAATACTAACTAAACTAGCTGATGCTGGTACACAATATGTTCAGATTGACGAGCCTTTCTTAGCATTGGATTTAGATGCTAAAGTAAAAGCTTTATATCAACCTACTTTCGAAAAATTAGCTGCAGCAGCAAAAAATATCAAATTAATCGCAACGACTTACTTCGAATCTTTAAAAGACAACGAAGATATCGCAGTTAACCTACCTATCCATGCTTTACATTTGGATCTGGTACGCGGTGAAAATCAATTGGATACGGTATTGGCTAAAGTTCCTGCTTCATTAACATTATCTTTAGGTATTGTTGAAGGCCGTAACATCTGGAAAAATGATTACGAAAAATCATTGGTTAAAATCAAACAGGCTGTTGATGCATTAGGAAAAGACCGTGTATGGGTAGCTCCTTCTTCATCACTGTTGCACGTTCCTTTTGACTTAGACAATGAACACAATGAACAATCGCTACCAGCTGAAGTAAAAAACTGGTTAGCATTTGCTAAACAAAAATTAGCTGAAGTAAAAGACTTAGCCGTACTAGCGGAGGGAGAAGTTGATGCTGAAACAGCAAAACGCTTCGAAGCGAACAAAGCGGCTGCTGAAAGCCGCCGTACCTCTCCATTGATCCACAAACCAGAGGTTAAAACACGTACAAGCAATATTACTGATGACGATGCAAAACGCACTTCAGCATTTGCAGACCGTAAAGCAGCGCAACAAGCGAAATTCAACTTACCGGCGTTCCCGACCACAACTATCGGTTCATTCCCACAAACGAAAGATGTTCGTAAATGGAGAGCAGATCTGAAAAAGGGTGCTATTACGCAGGCAGAATACGATAAAGCAATCGCAGAAGAAACAGAAAACACCATCCGTCTTCAAGAGCAATTGGATATCGACGTATTAGTACACGGCGAATTCGAACGTAATGACATGGTTGAATACTTCGGTGAACAATTGGCTGGTTACGCTTTCACACAAAATGGTTGGGTACAATCTTACGGTTCACGTTGTGTAAAACCTCCGATTATCTATGGTGACGTATACCGTCCTGAAGATATGACTGTCCGTTGGTCTTCATATGCACAATCATTGACAAATCGTCCGGTTAAAGGTATGTTGACTGGTCCTGTAACAATCTTACAATGGTCTTTCGTACGTAACGATCAACCGCGCTCAACAACGACTTACCAAATTGCATTGGCGATCTTGGATGAAGTACAAGCCTTGGAAAAAGCAGGTATCAAAATCATACAAATCGATGAACCAGCTATCCGTGAAGGATTACCGTTACGTAAAGCTGATCAAAAAGATTACTTGAACTGGGCAGTACGTGCTTTCCGTGTCTCTTCATCAAATGTTGAAGACGATACACAGATTCACACACACATGTGTTATTCTGAGTTCAATAATGTGATCGAAGATATCGCTGCAATGGATGCCGATGTTATCACGATTGAGACTTCACGTTCTCAAATGAAATTATTGAATGCTTTCGCCGGTGATTTCAAATATCCAAATGATATTGGTCCAGGTGTTTATGACATTCACTCACCACGTGTTCCAAGCAAAGATGAGATGGTAGATCTATTGCGCAAAGCAAAAGCAGTAGTTCCAGCAGAACAACTTTGGGTTAATCCTGACTGTGGTTTGAAAACTCGTGCTTGGCCAGAAACCAAAGCGGCTTTAGAGTCTATGGTTGAGGCTGCGAAAATCTTAAGAGCAGAATAATTCTTAAACTATATTGATAAAGCCCTAGCTGAAATTTCAGCTAGGGCTTCTTTATTGGGCTTCGTTCAAAATAAAAACTGTTATCCGAATAAGGTGAGATTATTTTCGGCTGTTCTTCCGTTCTTTCTTGTTTTCCTTTTCGTTCCCGTTCTTAATTTCCTGTTTTCCTTTAATCCGATCTTCAATCGCCTTCAGGCTTGACGAAAAATCGAGGTCAACATTTTCAAGTTTAGCCTTTTTTAACGCCTTCAATGCCTTTTTGTATTTTCTCATTTTTTCAAATAGAAGTGCTTTCTTGATCCAGATTCCTGTCAAGGGCATGGCCGGAAGTGTCAAAGCAAATTTGATCGTCTTTTTTGCAGCTTCATACTCCCCCATATCAATCAATGTCTGAATGAAATAAGGATATACTTCCAGTGCCTGCACATTATGCACCAAAGCTTCCTGGAAATACCTTTTTGCCTGCTCATAGTCCAATAGCTGTTCGGCATGAACTCTTCCCATCAAACACAGCGCCATTGTATTGGACTCATCATAGGATAGCGCATAGGATAAGGATTCCATGGTCTCCTCCAAATACATCGGATAGTTATCCAGCGCCTGAAGGACATATTTATTTACTGAATTCATAAAATTTTCTAAAACATAACATTCATATCCAGCTTTCACGATAACTTTGAAAGTAACTGGATTTTTAAAACTCCTGAATAAGCTAAGCATATTGGAAAAGTGGACTACCATTTCGAGCGCCACGTTTTAGCCAATATCAACCTAGGTTACTTAACGTATTAAGAAGAAGATTAGGAAAGGGCCGTATTCCGAAGAATATTCCCGAGAATCTTCTCTGTGGACGAAGCGGGGTTTTCTAATATTGCAAACATATTCTTCCGTTTTTATTAATTACTCTATTGAATTGCAAAGATTCAAAATATTTACCAAATTCCAAAAACTTTTGATTATTAATCTGTTATATTGTTCAGCACGATATTGGCATATTATTGTCGCATCAATTTCACTAAAATTCAACGACTATTTCCCCATCTTTGAACTATGGAAAGTCAATCAGCTAATCAATTAATCAAACTAGCAAGAAAACGTAAGGGACTAACGCAGCAGGAACTCGCCGATCAAGCGGGGGTATCGCTAAGAACAGTGCAACGCATAGAAAAAGGCACGGAAGAAATCAGTGGATTTAGTCTCAAACAGATCAGTCAAATTTTGGAAATACCATTAGAACAACTCATTATGCCAAATGTAAATCAAATCAGTATCGACAACAATCAAACAGGAAGTATTAAAGCGCTATATTTAGCATCGCTCACCTTTTTGGTCAATCCATTATTAGGGCTATTGGTCCCAGCAATTATGGGTTATACGAAACGAAACAAAACAAAGACGCCTTATACAGTAAGCACCTAAAAAAAATAATTATAATACACGCTGTTGGACTATTTTTTCTCGGAAGTTTCATAGGCTATATCATTATTGCAGATTTTTTTAAAATTGCACTACCGTCTTTTTTAACCAATATCTTTAATAGCGCCTATTTTTTACTCATCCCAGTATGCTATTACATATTGATTCTAACGTTTACTATTTTAATTATATTGCAATAAGAAAAGCCAAGCTCAGTTCTGCAAACTAAACCAATACAAATGAATCTATTGTGATCAATATCACAGCGGTTTCTTTTGAACAATCAATACCCAATCATTCTCCAACAACAGATACCCTGTTTCGTAAATAAAGCTATAGGTCTGCCCCTTGTTATTGGAAAAAGTATGTGTATGAAACTTAAAATCAAATCCCAACCGCTTTAACTTTTCCCGTTGTATCTTCACCATACCCTCCCCACTCAATGCATCTAATAAAATACGGCGGTTTTTTCGTAGGATATTATTCACATTGCGCACCAGATTGGTCTGGTCGCTATTTAATTTATTGTTATAGGCGTTCCGGCAAGCATCATCACAAAATCGCTTGTCCGAACGGCCATATATTACTTTGCCACATTCAAGGCAGACTTTTTCTCCAGAACTCATAACGGAAGATTAAACGACAACAAACGGTTACAACCGACTATAGTCGAATACAAATGGTAAATAGACGACTATAGTTATTTCCCCACCCCACCTTTGCTTAAGATCATTCGGCGTTCATAGCCAATGACCATCAACTAAAATAAGAATTATTAAAAACTTTTAAAAATTAGACACATGAGCACATTACGCAACAAAGTACAATTGGTTGGGCATTTAGGAAACGACCCGTTAATCAAAACAACTTCCACTGGCACCAATTACTCCATATTACGTCTCGCCACCAATGATCTTTTCAAGAACAAAGCCGGTGAATGGGTTGAAGAAGTTCAATGGCATACACTCGTGGTTTGGGGTAAGCAAAACAATACCATTGAAAAGAAATGCCAACGTGGGACCAAACTCATGGTTGAAGGCAAACTCACCTATCGTAACTATGAGAACGCAGATGGGGTAAAACAATATGTCACAGAAATTAAAGTAGATAATTTTATGATTTTATCTGATTCGAACGGTGCCAAAGATGACATCCCAACACCTCCAGATGAAAATGAAGACGATCTGCCTTTCTAGTATGATCAACGAGGTAGGTTTTCAAGCCCCTACCTCGTCGATTGTTTCCAACTTATTTTGTCAGGCTTGCAGTCAACGCTCTTCCTAGGTTCTCTGCATAAGCCTTCCATAATTTAGCATCTTCTGGCGTAAACTTAGCAACAGCTTCAGTTTCTTTGGCCGCCCATTCCTGTCGCTTCGCTGCAAGCTCCTTGAGTTTAACAACATCGCCGCTTTTAGCAACAGCGATAAATTCTTTGATATATTTTGTATAATCCTCCGCCAATTTTTGTGTCTCAGCAGAACTAAATTTCGGTATTGGCACTTCGCCACCGCTATTTTCTACCGACGTTTCGGCCGTATCTTTTTTTAAGTCAATAGCGGCAGTTGTATCTTTTACTTCGACTTTTTTAGTCGTGGAATTATTGCAGGAAATAACAAAAAATCCAGCAATTAATGCTGATAAGGCTACTTTCTTCATTTATTTAAATTTAGTTTTTTAAGTCTGGTCATTTATTCGTTTATGCGTGTTGTTCTAAAGCTAAATAAATCACTCTAGTTTTATCGGATCGACAAGTTCACCATCATCTTAATCACAACCCTACCTTTTTGTAACGTTACTTTATTATCGAACTAATTTAATTACAATGCCCGACTCTACGATATTTTTTGTGGACACTCACATTCTGCAGGCCTGAGTTAGGAGTCTTCTTTTCTTGTAGGCAAGTCAACATCAGATCAACTCCAAGGCCGTACATATTAGGGGTATTACAAGGGTAAACCCCTGCAAACCCCTTGTTAATACCTTGTAAATGGACTGCGATTACATAATTAACCACGGATATGATAACAACATGGAAATACGCCCGATACCGGCAAAACCGAATAAACAATAGGAAAAAGTTCCACGCAATTAGATTCGCTCAAACCTGCCATACAATTTCCAGAAATATGCTTTCTCCCCCATAGTGAGATCAATCTTCTTCCAGGCATTTAAGGCTAAACTAATCTCCTTTTCCTGCAAACTGTATTTTCCAATAAAGAACTCTTCTTCGGAAAAATACAAACCAAATGCTTTATCCAACGTATGTAGGCTCTGAGCATCTACCTCTTCAAAAAATAAAATGGATTGAGGGCCAGCCAAAAAATCACTCGGCACCGGAATAGCGTCAGCGTATTCGATTGCGATGAGGCGGTTCCTACTTTGCAAAGGAAATTCAATTATTGGAAGCTCTTCTAATTTCGAAAAATAACTACCCGCCTCAAAAATACCATCTCGTTCCAGCAGCGGGATTTGTAACAATCTTTTACGTCCAATAAGAGAAACATTTGGATCAAAATAATCATTGAAATTAAGAATTTCATTGACAGATAGATTTTTTTCAATAAGATGCTGCACAGGAATGCCAAAATAATTTGCAATTTTTAGAACAATCTCAATTTTTGGCTCTGCACGCATTTCTTCGTAAGACGAAATATTACCTCTAGTAAGATTAAAAATATCCCCAAATGCCTGTTGACTCATTCCTTTCACTTTTCTTAATTTCTTAATATTGTTGCCTACGTTGCTCATTTTAAAAAAATTGAATATTTATTGCAAAATATTTTTGCATTTTTATTACCTTTATGCAAAGAATATGTGCAATATATAAAAAACTTGATTATGTACTTCTCAAAAATTGAAAATTATATCGCCAATATCGGTTACACCATCACCCATAAGGATACAAAAGAAGGAATCTTTGTCATCGAAAATGAAGACGACGGAATCCGTAACCTGATTGTAGGCATTGCCCAACCCATCCTGATTTTTGAGCAATATCTTTTTACAATCAGCAATGACACCATGGATATGTTCAAATCACTATTGATAAAAAATAGAGATATTATACACGGTGGGTTTGCATTAACAGAAGATGGTACCAAAGTTATATTTCGGTATACCTTACAAATACATAATCTCGATCAGAATGAGTTTGATGCAGCCATTAATTCGCTGAGTCTTTTGATGAGTGAATATTATAATCAGTTAATAAGTTTTTCAAAATTATAGAATAATGAATATTTTTAAGAGAATTTTCAGAATTGGTCAAGCCGAGATCCACGCAGTCGTGGACAAAATGGAAGACCCTATCAAAATGACGGAACAGGGTATCCGTGAGATGAAAGAGGACCTGGAACAATCGTTAGAAGCCTATGCTAAAGTTAAAGCGTTAGCCATACGTACCCAAAACAATTGTGAAAGGAAAAAAGAAGAAGCCAATGAATTCGAAAACAAAGCTATTCTATTACTCCAAAAAGCACAAAAGGGAGAATTAACGACAGAAAAGGCAGAAGGTCTTGCAAAGGAAGCGCTGTTGTTGAAAAAACAGTTATTAATCGAAGCTGGTGAATTGGAGAAACAAGCCGTGATTCATCAAAGTTCATCGGATGAGCTACACAAAAATGTAGACATTCTCAAATTCAATATATCGAAATGGGAAGGTGAACTCTCTACTTTAAAGGCACGTGTAAAGGTATCCAACGCAGCTAAAATGGTCAATCGTCAGCTCGCTAATATCGATTCCAATAGTACGATTTCCATGTTAGAACGTATGAAAGAGAAGGTCGAGGAAGACGAGGCACTAGCAAAGGCCTATGGCGAGATTGCACTAGGTAACAAAAGTAAAGTTGATGAGATCAACGAGACCATCGGCGGGTCTGAAGCCGTCAACAACGAATTAGAAGAACTAAAAAGAAAATTAAATAATGATGAAAAGATTTGAATATAAAACGCTAAAAATTGAACCTAAAGGTTTTTGGGGAACAAAGTTGGATCCCGAAAAAATTGATGAAATCTTAAATGATCTTGGAAATCAAGGCTGGGAATTGGTAACCATGCAGGACCTTGAAGTCAATGGGAATTCCTGGTCTTTTCATTATACTTTCAAGAGAGAGAAAATTTAAACAATAACACTATGACAGAACTAATCAATATCTTATTCAATCCATTGTCCAATGGAATTATGACAGTCTTAACTGGCATGTCTGTAGTGTATTGGTTATTTATGTTTCTGATGGGTGATGGAGTACATCTATTTGATGCCGATGCAGATATAGACCTCCATCCTACACCTGATGTCACGGACGTTGATGGCTCACATGATATCGCAACTGAGGGCGGCGATCATGCACACCATCATCATACGGATACGGACGCTAATACAGAACCTGGTTTCTTTGCAAAAGCAATGGATTACATCAATGTTGGCAAAGTACCCATCATGCTTATTGTAACACTGTTCAAATTTATAGGCTGGATAATTACCATTGTTTCTTCGCTCTTTATCGACGTTGCTTCATGGGGGATAAAGTCCGTATTAATCCTGATCCCTGTTTTTATTGTTACATTTATTTTAATGCATTTTCTGACCAAACCTTTAGCTAAAATGTTCAAAAGTATAGGTTACAATGGCGAAGAAAGTCACGATTTTCTTGGTCGCATGGGTAAAATGAGAGCCAGTATTGAAGGCAAGAAAATAGGTTCTGCCGAATTTATCATCCAACAGGATCCTATTCGCCTCAATGTTGTCAGCCATAATGGGGAGAAAATAGGCTATGGAGACGATGTCATTATTGTTGACGAATCCAAGGACAAGAAATATTATTATGTGACCAAAGAAATCACGATAGACAATATTTAATGGAAAAGGAATAAACGCAAAGCCCCGACACTAAACAACTGTCCTAAAAGAGCGAATCTTTATCCTTTTAAATTCTAATCGTAAACCCAAATATTAAAATCTAAATAAATACAAATCATATGCTATATCAACCTCTTTTATTTTTAAGTGGCTTAAACGGAATTATACTTTTAATTGTCGGTTTGGCTGTCTTTTTAATTTTTGCATTCTTTGTTGTATTGAGTGCATTCTACAAGAAAATTCCACAAGGGAAGGCGATTGTACGAACCGGTGTTGGTGGTACAAAAGTAGCATTCAACAAGGGAATGTATGTTGTACCTGTATTTCACAAGATGGAGATCATGGACATCTCAATCAAAAAAATTGAGATTGCCCGTATGCAGGGTGAAGGTTTGATCTGTAAGGACAATATTCGTGCAGATATCAAAGTTGCTTTCTTTGTTCGTGTCAATAAAAATGTAGATGATGTGATCAATGTAGCCCAAAATTTAGGTTGCGACCGCGCCAGTGAACCAGAAACATTAAAAAGTATTTTTGAATCTAAATTCTCCGAAGCACTCAAAACAGTAGGTAAGAAATTTGATTTCATTGAATTATACGAAGCCCGTCGCGAATTCCGTGATGAGATACTCGACGTCATCGGAACTGATCTTAATGGTTATATTTTGGACGACTGTGCGATTGATTACCTTGAACAGACCGACATCGAACATCTCAATCCAAATAATATCCTAGACAGTGAGGGTATCAAAAAGATCACCGAATTAACAGCCAAACAAAATATAAATGCCAACTTCATTCGTCGTGATGAGGAGAAACTAATCAAAAAACAAAACGTGGAAGCAAGGGAAGCGATTCTAGAACTAGACCGTCAGCTTGCCGAAAAGGAAGAGAAACAAAAACGGGAAATTGACAACATCAGAGCACGCGAAGAAGCAGAAATAGCAAAGGTACGCGAAGAAGAACGTCTCAAGTACGAAAGCGTCCGGATTTCTACCGAAGAGCAACTCGCTGTTCAAGAAGAAAATAAACTGCGGCAGATTATCATTGCTGAAAAGAATAAACAACGTACCGATGCTGTGGAGGCCGAACGTGTAGAAAAAGATCGCGCCTTAGAACAAACAGAACGCGAGCGCATTGTTACCTTAGCACAGATCGACAAAGAACGCTCGATCGAAACCGAAAAGAAAAGTATCCAAGGCGTTATCAAAGAACGTGTACAATTGGAAAAAGGTGTTGTTGAAGAGCAACAAGGCGTCAAAGACATCGAAGTATTCCGTGAAGTAGAACGTAAAAAACAAGCGGGTGTTATTGCGGCATCACAAGAAGCAGAAGAAAAATTAATTTCAACTGTTAAAGCTGCCGAAGCTGCAAAAATTGCGGCAGAACAGGAAGCAGAGAAAAAAGTAATCGACGCGGAGGCTGCTCGTAAAATCGCCGAAAAGCGTGCACAAGAGCTATTGATCGATGCGGAAGCGAAAAAAGAAGCATCACTCAAAGAAGCCGAAAGTCGTAAGATTATTGCCGAGGCACAAGCCAAAGAAGAAGCTGCGCTTGGCTTATCCGAGGCCGAAGTTATGGTTGCCAAAGCTGAAGCTGAAGAAAAACAAGGTACTGTAGAAGCTAGTGTCATTGAGAAGAAAGCAGAAGCGATGCGTAAAGAGGGCTTAGCACAGGCGGAAGTTGTGCGTGAGAAAGCGCTTGCTGAAGCCAAAGGTATCGAAGAGAAAGCTGAAGCGATGAAGAAATTAGACGGCGTGGGCAGAGATCACGAAGAATTCAAATTGCAATTGCAAAAAGAACGTGATATTGAACTCGCACACATCAATATCCAAAAAGACATTGCTCAAGCACAAGCCGGCGTATTATCGGAAGCACTTAAAACAGCAAAAATCGATATTGTTGGTGGTGAAACCATGTTCTTTGAGAATATCGTCCGTCAAGTATCCAACTCCAAAGGTTTTGATCACTTGATTGACAACTCCAAACATGCCACAGCTATTAAAAATTCTTTGATAGGTCCAGATAGACAAGGAGACCTCGCAGAGAAGGTGCGTGGATTAGCCGATAAATATGGAATTTCCACAAACGATATTAAGAACCTCACCGTTTCAGCAGCATTGATCAAACTTCAACAAGCGGCGACTGATGCTGAAAATGGCGAAGATACAAGCTTCATTAATTCTTTGTTCGGATTGGCGAAAAACTTGGGCATATCAAACAAAAAACTGTCCTAGTCCCTCCCCAATTCATTATTGCTTGCAATGATAATTACCATTGCAGGCAATAAACAAAAGATTTTATCACATATACCAAGTCGAGAAAGCTCATTTTATGCCAGAAGAAAACGTAATAAATCAGAACGACTCCCTTGATCAAGGTGCATACGAGATTATTCGGAAGCGGCTTCTTACACAAAAAGAAGAGCTTACTATCAAACTCCAACAACTAAATAATGCCCGCAAGGAAATATTTAATGCGACAAGTTTTATACTCAGGGCCAATCAACGGATCACCACAGAAAATAACTGTGTTGCTCGTGGTATTTTAGCCCTGGACAAGCTATGTATATTTGGTTATAATGTCCATTTTGGGTTACGCACCGAAATTAAACTCGAAGATGTTTTCAGTGTATATACATTCGAAAACAATCAGTTTATCCCACAATCACTCGATCTGATCAATGATCCTAATTTCATTGGCGATTACCAAAATTTATACAAATACTATCGCGACTCGATCTTTTCCAAGTTTCGACGTACGGAAAACTATCTTTATATGATCTTTCAGACCAGCAAAAATCCTGCTGACCTGAAGGCATTCAAGTGGTTGATTAAAGACGGAAAGCTCCAATATCAGGACGACCGCAGCATCCATGAAGTCAAATTACCCAACCAATTTGAATTTGAATGGACAAAAACAACCTTGGAAGACCGTCGCCTCGGAAAACACCCACACATATCCATTAAGGACAAGATCTTTATAGAAGCGATCAATGGCGATATTACTTTCAAAATTGAAAATAACACCGATACAGGGAAAGGAATCTTCTCCGAAAAAGTTTCAAACGCCGACCAACAATTGGATGATGCGGATTACTACTATGCAGACCTTGACAATTTGATTGCCGTTCGCATCAAACCGTATCAAGAAGATTTCCGTGCATTTGTCTTTAATCAACGGACAAAAGAAGTGGTGAATCTTAAATCCCTTAATGAATCAGCCATTTTACTACCCGATAATCAAGGAATCATTTTTTCTAACGGATACTACCTGCAGAATGGCACCCATAAAATCTTTGACGTCCAGTTTGACCGGGTTAGTTTCCTTAGACGCATCGCATCACCAAACGGTGAAGACTTCCTCTATATCTTTTGTCAGGAGGAAACGAATACCTACATCTTACTGTCTTATAACATCATTCAGCAGCATGTCGAAACGCCGATCATCTGCAATGGATTCACACTTTTTAAAGACGGTAGTTTAATTTACTTCCATACAGAGGCCGAAGCAACAAGGCATCATCAGGTTCAGATCTGGGAAACCCCTTACATGGCCGTGCTCAAAGAAAATGAGTTAAAAAAAGACGACCCGCTTTATAAGGTTGGTAATAAACAGATCGTACAGGCCATGGCCGAAGCACAAGAAGTCATACAGCTCATCAACAAAGAAGATAGTTATGAAGGCCTTTACGAGGATATACTCAAAAAATCGACTGTCCTTCTTGACTCTTATTTTTGGATAAAGGATGAAGCCTTGTCCAACCTTGGTCAGCCATTAGCTCAGATCAAGGAGGTCGCTAATACGGCAATTGACGAATTTGTTAAGGTCCAAGCCCAACGTAAATACGCTACAGAGCTCAATAGCACTGCCGAGAAGAAAATGGAAGAGCTTACCTTTTCCATCAATAGTACTGTAGTCGAAAAGCTTGACCAACTTGTTCATCAACTGGCAGATTCACGACGTTTACAGGGCGAAATCATTGACCTCAAAAATGTCAGATATATTGATATAGTCCGTATCGATGCTTTACTCGAGAAGCTGCAGTCAATCACCACCGAACTTGCCGAAAAGACAATTGCTTTCTTGCTCCGCGACGAGGCTTTACAACCCTATGAGCAGAAAGTGGAGCAGCAGAAAAACAATGTTGCTGCAATTGTCAAAGTCTATGACGCCAAAGCGATTGAGGAAGCCAATTCGGCTATATCGAGTGAATTGGAGCTGTTGATCGATATTCTAAACAGTTTAAAAATTGACGACTCCACCCAAACCACCAAAATCATCGAGAAGATAGCCGTTATTTTCTCGTCCTTGAATGAGGTCCGGGCGCAGCTTACACGTAAACTCAATTCATTAAAAAGTACGGAAGCCATTGCAGAATTTTCCGCCCAACTTACGCTACTGGAACAGTCTGTCACAAATTATCTTGAACTCTCTACGACAACTGAAAAAGTAGACGAGTATTATACCAAGGTCATTGTTCAACTGGAAGAACTCGAAAGTAAGTTTTCAGAATTTGAGGACTTCGCCCTGAAAATAGCAGATAAACGCGATGAGATCATCAAAGCATTTAATTCCCGCAGAGAGCAAATCGTTGAACAGATCAACAAACGTAGCTCTTCACTCGAGCAAATTGGACTTCGCGTATTAAAGAATATCGAAAACAAATCAAAGACATTTGCAACGCGTGAGGAAATCCTAAGTTTCTTTGCTTCAGATTTGATGATTGACAAAATCAGACAGCTTGTGCAAGAGCTGAAAACGCTCAGTGATGTTTCAAAAGCCGAAAATCTTGAAAACCTGCTCAAAAAATCTCAGGAGGATGCATTACGCATTTTACGTGACAAGAATGATCTTTTTGTAGATGGAGAGAACATTATTGCGCTTGGCAAGCATAAATTTGCCGTCAATAGTCAGTCACTCAGTTTAACACTCGTACGCAAAAATGACGAACTATTCTTCCATCTTACCGGAACGAGCTTCTATCAAAAAGTCAAAGGATCCGAGATCGAAAACTTTAGCGATATTTGGGATCAGGAACTGATTTCCGAAAACAAGGACGTATACCGGGCTGAATATCTCGCCTATAAAACATTCCTTGCTTCCAAAGGACAGTTAGATTTTGATGCCAACCTGTTTATCAATCAGACTGTCGAGCAAAGTTATTCGGAAGGTTATGTCAAAGGAGTGCATAACTTTGATGCCTTGGTAATCTATGATACCATCAAGCAGCTAGATAGCAAACTTGATCTTTTACGTTACGATGCTCATTTGCGTGCTATGGCACAATTGTTTTGGCATTCACTTGCGCAAGACGAGCAGGAAAAACAGACAGCGTTGATTCAATCTACACATTCGGTATTAAAAGCATTTCCAAATTCCACACGCTACCAATCTGTCGTGGACGAACTCACAAAATTATTCATCAATTGGGACACCCATTTGGATCGTTCGACATTTCATGCGGAGGACGTCGCGAGCTATCTCTTCCAGACTTTCACAAGCTACAGCAAGTTTGTCGTCAGTGAGCAATCGGATGAACTTAAAAAGGCTTTCATCAGGCTATTGGAAAACAAGAAGAGTTTTAAACTCTTTGAAGCAGATATTCAGCATACACAATTTAGTCTCGTAGACCGCTTCTATTTGACCTTAAATTGGCTAAATTCTTTTATCGACGAGAACGACGATTACCAGGCTTTCCAAAAGTACGTGGAGGAAACTGCAGTCACGCTTCTTTATCCGAAGGATGAATACCAATTGATCATCGCCAAAGACAATGCACTCATCCAGGGATTAAAGGGAAATCACGTGATCTTGAACAATGGAGAAGAGCAAATTCAATACCATCAATTTCTGCGTAGATTGAAGACTTTTGCAGAATGGAATGTTCCTCGTTTTCAAGAATTCGCTTCTTTGAAGGAGCAGCTTGGAAAAACATACGCCAAGGAGCTGAAAATCGGAGAATTTGAACCAAAAGTCCTAACATCTTTTGTCCGAAATAAGTTGATCAACGAAGTTTACTTCCCATTGATCGGAAATAATTTGGCCAAACAGCTGGGGGCAGCTGGCGACAATAAACGTACCGCCAGGATGGGTATGCTTCTCCTCATTTCTCCGCCAGGTTACGGAAAGACAACATTAATGGAATACCTCGCGAAAACCATGGGATTACATTTTGTAAAAATCAACGGACCTACAATAGGGCATTCCATTACTTCAATAGATCCTGTGGAAGCGAAAACCTCTGGTGAACGTGAGGAACTTAAGAAGATCAATCTTGCTTTCGAAATGGCCGATAATGTGATGCTTTACCTCGATGATATCCAACATTTGAATCCCGAATTCCTTCAGAAATTCATTTCATTGGCTGATGGGCAACGTAAGATCGACGGTATTTTTGAAGGTGAGAGTAAAACATACGATTTGCGTGGGAAAAGATTCTGCATCGTAATGGCAGGAAACCCTTACACCGAAAGTGGGTCCAAATTTCAGATTCCAGATATGTTGGCCAACCGTGCGGATGTATACAATCTTGGGGATGTGATCGGTGATACCGAAGCACTTTTCAATCTCAGCTTAATTGAAAATGCGGCAATTGAAAACAGCTACCTTGAAAAAATAGCAAGCAAATCTTTCAACGATTTCTATGCTTTAGTGAACTATGCACAATCGGTTGTAGATCAACTTCCCGATTTAGAAGGCAATTACCTGAAGCAAGATATCGATGATTTTATCACAGTATTAAAACATGTATTAAAGATCAGAAACGTTGTCATCAAGGTCAATCAAAATTATATTCAAAGTGCGGCCATGCAGGACAATTACCGAACAGAACCGCCGTTCAAACTGCAAGGGTCTTATCGGAATATGAGTAAGCTCGTCGCCCAAGTTGTGCCGATGATGAACGAACAGGAAATCGATCAAGTTCTCCTCGCACATTATGAAAGTGAGTCACAAACCCTTACTGCCGATACGGAAAGTAATCTTTTAAAATTGAAAGAACTTGCTGGATTAATCAATACAGTGGAACAAGAACGGTGGGAACACATCAAAGAAATATTCCGCAAGAACAATAAACATGGTGGACTTGCCAAAGATGATAAGGTCTTTGCACAAATGCAGGACTTTAACGAAAACCTGGAGGGCATCATACAAGCTATCCGTGCTTATAGGAATTAATATTCGTCCTGATTATTCCAGCTGACGTAATTGGAAGCGTCAGCTGGAATAATCATTACCCTAAACAAAGACATAACTTTTCACTGCTAAGAATAGCGGAATGGCTACCCATTTACCGTCCCTGAAGACACCGTAAATATGCCAAAGTCATCGATCAGCATACGTTCCTTAACAACTCCATTGTACGCCATCAGACGATCTAATTCTTTCTGCGAACGACGACGCATCACCCAGTCCTTTTTCTGATGACTGTTTAACACGTAAGCAATCATCTTTAACTGTGGATGCCATGGCTGTCCAGTATAAACCAAATGACTGCTTGATTCGCAAATCGAAATTGCGCCTTTTACAGCCCTACTTGCCATTTCATTGTCACCAAAAAGTTCAAAAATACCTGAGATAATAACAATATTAGGCTCGAATTCCAGTTTGGAATAGGTAGCTGGATCAAAACAATCGTAATTGGTAAATCGTATCCCCTGCAATCCATTTCTACGGATAATCCTCTCTCCCACCTCAATATTGGACAACAGGAATTCATTAATCACGATTTCGGCTTCGGGATATTTCGCTTTGATATCAAATAAGTAATTGCCGGTGCCACCTGCAATATCCAATATCTTCACGGTCTTTCCAGCAGCTTTGACCTTCGCGATATTCTCTTCCAATAACTGTAATAAGTGCTGTTTTCGAATGCGAATTCCTTTCCATCCAATCGCCTCCAGATAACCTCGGTCGAGGATACGACCGAACCGATTTTTACCCTGCGATTCATTGCGATAGACGTAGTCCAGCGATATCCCCGAATCAAATCCAAACTGCAGGCCTAAATTCATTCCTTTACTTAAGGAACCTATTTTGCCCAATGCCCATTTCTGGACAGCATAGTTCAATTTTTCACCTGCAGGAAGTAATTTATGGTATAATTGTTCATACTCTTTCACCGAAAAATCATCGGGTTCGAGCGTCAGTTCAGGACTTTGTCGGGCATAGGCTTTGTCGATAAAATTTCGCAGATAGTGATAAACTTTCTGCCGATTTGTTTCAAATAGAATCCCGTGGTAGAAATTACGTAAAGTGATAAAAGTCTTCAACTTTGAAGCTATTGTCACAAAGAATTTTTTCTGCACCGAATTTTTGACCACATAATCTTTTTCAGCAGAAAGGACAATTACTGGGATATCAATCGCCGCTGCGTCTTCAACGATACGCTCGCCGGCTTTTAATAGATCAACCAACAAAGCGCCATTGATAGATTTGGAAATCAACGGATCAGCATCGTAAGCCTTCTGCTGATCGATATCGTGAGTCAACACCTTGGATTTGACGTAACTCTGGATAATCAGATCTTTTTTTAGCTTTGTTCCCAAAGCAATCATCCGATTGGCTAGGGGCACATATAATTTAATTTCAAATGCAGGTGCCAACAATGCAATACCTGCGACTTTAGGCGCAAAATCGTGTACCCACGCACTGACAACAACCCCCGCAATACTATTGGCGATAACGAAGATGTCTTTCGAATCAACCAAATATTCACGGCCTATATAATGAAAGAAACTATCCAAATCACGCACATAATCCATAAAGATCGGTGAAACTGGTTCTTTCGTATAACCATGTCCGCGCAAATCAAATGCAAAGATGGAGTGATCGGCAAACTGTGGATCCGTAGCCATCTCCTGCAGACGTTCCGAATGCTCATGCCCCCGGTGCAGTACGACCAATGCCCGCTGTCCGGCCTGATAATTCCAAACGCGATATAATAACTCTCCTTGATCAAAACTCTTGAAGTAACCTGATTTCATGTATAATTTTTACGTACTAATATCAAATAGTATATTTCATAACAAAGATCATGCAAAGGACCGTCTAGCTATTTCTCTCGACCAGCACCTCCATCAACTCAAGTGCATGTCTATGCAATACAAAATGCTTATTATGAGATTTAACCCGATCTATAGCATCCGTTAAATCTAAAGATAATATTTTTTGTGACAATAGAACAGCAAAAATCATACTCCTGCTGTAACCCATTGTACAATGTATAATCATATTTTCACCTCGCTTCAATTGTTGATAACTGATTACGAGCGCTGCCAATATCCTTTCGGCATCCGACAATTTAATTGCTGCTATATCCAACAATGGAAACGAATGATAGTTTTTCTCTAAATGTAGAATAGGTATTTCTTCCAATTCAGCAGCCAGATCAAAAACAACCAGATGCTTATTCAGACCAAGCACACGGAGATCTCCTGCAGTCATCCTCGGCCCCACATAACAACCTGGTAAAATTTCAAATAAAGGCGGATTATTGCTGCGTCTGACAAAACGCCACAGTAACCAATATATGCATTGATATGGACAATAAAACCATTTTTTAAATCTAGGTATCCAACCTTTTTCATTTTTTAAAAACCTTGGATTATTAATAACATAATTCCTTCCTACCGCAATGCAGACCAGGGATGGCCAACACAGAAGATATAATCCAAAAGCATGAGCTCCGCCCCACAATGCCAGTAACAATAAACTCCAGCCAATGGCATAGTAAACGTTACCAATTCTTTGGTTTCTACGACAAATCTCCGTTTCGAGGTCTAATTTCGTCTTTTCGTATAAATTTGCCTTTTCGGTACCAGCCAAAAAGGGAAAATTCCCAGCCTTTAACATAGATAATGCACTGTCATGAAGCAGTCCCGATGGAGATGGGAATAGAACGAATCCCATATGAACCAAAATCAATGCGGTCAGCACATCCACCAGATGGTGCTGATAAACGGTGAGTGTAGCAATGCCCATGAGTAGTAGCCAAATTCCCACTACCCAGCGTTTCCAGCCTTTTAGCTGCTTACCGAGCACCGACCAAAACAGACATGCATAGGCCACATGCAACGAAGGTGCTTGATTAAATGGGGAATCGTACTTCCCTAAAAAGGCGAAGAAAAATTCAAAAACTGAATGCTCAACGCTAGGCCTATCAAAAGAAAATCGCAAGGGAAAAATAAAAAAACAACAAATAGAGAAGATGGTAATGAAACTGAAACGCTTCGTATAGACCCAAAGCTCTTCTCGACTTCGACAACAGAAAGGAACCACAGCGAAGAACAAACCACTGCTCATGTAGGGGATAATCATCCAAGAAACGAACGGCATAAAGTGTTCAAAAGGAAACACAAACGAAGATACAGTAGTCTGATTTGCAGCATGGACCGCAGCAGCAGAATAAGTCACCTGGAAAAATAGCGCACAATAAAGGAAAACAGCAAATTGCAGTCCCCCATTTTTCAGTCGTTTTTCATCCATTTGGCCTTCCTCGACATAATTTTATTCAATACGATATTTGGAAGTAGTCCCAGCGATGCCATTAACCACTTCATACGCTTCGGAAACACTACTTGCTTCTTCTTCTGTTCGATAGCTGCCATTATACGCTGTGCCGCATCGCCTACGGGGATTAAAAATGGCTTTTTAGACAAATCTTGCTTATTGAGCGCTCTCAGTTTATCCGTATCAACATAGCCCGGGGCGATAACAGTAACCGCAATTCCATACGGCTGGAGTGCCCTCCGATATGCATCAGCCACTTGGATTGCAGCACGCTTGGTCTTACTATATAGGCTTGAATTGGGAAAATGAAGCGTTCCCGATACCGATGCGACGATTGCAATCTGTCCTTCCGACTGACCCTGCATAACCATTCTTGCCGCTTCGAAACAATTTATCGTACCCATCATATTCACCTGTAGCATGGCAACCGCCTCCTGATAACTTATCTGTTGAGCAACGTCATCTGCGTAACTCCCGGTACAATTGATAAAGAGGTCCAAAGATGAATGTGCACAAAATGTGCTGACCGCATCCTGCAGACTGTTTAATTGACATACGTCTACTTCAAAACTTTTAAGGCTATGCGTCCAGGAATATGCTGACATTTTCGGCAGATCACGTCCACATACCGCTACCTCTGCTCCTTGATCAAGATAACGCTTGGCCAAAGCAAGGCCTATTCCACTTGTACCACCGGCAATAAATACTTTCATCCAATTACTTCTTAAACGAATTTAAAGTCACCTGATAACCATAACTCCATTGCGCTTCCATCGCTTCAGCAAATTCTTCCAGATCTCTCGGGAAAGAAAGCGTAACTTCAAATTTACGCCAATCAATTCCTTTTTTACAGTATTTCCCAGCTAATTGTTTCGCGGCATCCTGTGTATCTATCCAATGTGCATACGGAAAATGTTGTTCCAAATCTGCTAACCGTTTATTTCCACTAAAGCCCAATACTGCCCGTACCAACGCTTCTTCTTGTGGTTTGTAAGGTTGTTTTCGCTCACATATAATGTTTTCAGCAAGCACATTTGCTAGCTCCATTGGAACGAGATCAATTGCTCCACCAGCGTAATGAGTATTATTGGAACATACAGGTTCAATATAAAACATATCGGACATTGAAATACGGGCCGCCTGTAGCACAGAAAATTCAGCGCTCAAACGAACTTCTTCAGCCACTGCACTGTGCACATAATTCTCATCCGCAATGCCTATTGCCTCAACAGGCACATTGGCCAATACATCCTTAGTTCCCATCAGCATTTTTTGATAGAGTTTCCGATCTCCACGCCGCTGCCCTACTTCAGACGGGCTGAACAGCATTTTAGCGCCGACCACCAGTGCCGGTATTGCTGCCGAGAATGGTCTATCCAAGGTAGGCAATAGTAAGGAAAGATCCTGTTCCATATCTACGAGATAGCGACTAAAGACATCCTCGATAAAGGGCGCCCGTTTTTTGTTCAGCTGTTTTTTCAAAACATACACGCCCAGCTTCCCCAAACGACGCTGTTCAGTGAGCCGATGATGCAAGAAAAACCGATAAAGTTCTTCAGATTGTAGATAGCACTTGCGGGCTTCATGTGTAGCAAAGGCCTGTATAACAGCGACTGCCATTGAACCTCCGCAGCTCGCTATAAGCAGATCTGGTTTTAAGCCCAGCTCATCTAACGCAGCGTACATGCCCAGATATAGACTGAACCGCGTTCCACCCCCTGAAAATAAAACAGCACGTTGATAAGCCATCACATTGAAATTTTAATTAACCTTCTCTCTACTACATTCATCCAATCCTATTAGTTTCCCAACAACAGGATAATCAAAGCATAAAACAGTGGTGCATTGAAGATCAGACTATCGATACGGTCCAATAAGCCACCATGCCCGGGAATCAATGATCCAGTATCTTTCACTCCTGCCTTTCTTTTCAGATAGGAAAAAAGAACATCTCCCCAGAATCCCAAAATACCGAAGAACAAACCGAACAACGAAAAGTATAGAAAATTCTGAAAAGGCAGTAGGAAATACCCCAATAAATTACTCAGTATAATTGTTAAGCCGATACCGCCCACACATCCAGCAATTGTCTTATTTGGGCTAATACGCGGAACGATTTTACGTTTGCCGAAAAACTTGCCCATCAGGTATTGAAAGACGTCATTCAGCTCCGTTAGCACAACAATGTAACCAATTAATTTTAATCCCACCATTACGTTGTTATCCATTTTTATGGATCGGATAAAAGCTAAATGGCTAAAGGCAAGCAAACAAGCTACTGCTCCAAAAAACAGTCCAAATACGGCTCCCTTCTTAACCTTTAAACCATAGTTGAAAAATAAAGCAGTCCCCAAACACATGAAGCTGGCCAACACTAAATATTCTTGATAGGAACAAAAGTAAAGGAGCAACGCTTGCAACATTGCCATGGAAAGAAATACGAATGGATTCGCCTTCCATTCAGGGATAAACATACGCGCAAACTCGCACATCCCTTGAAAGGTTATCCAGGCAACAAACAAAGGTGATAATGTTGGTGGGACGAAGGCAACCGCCAGCACCAAGACAATGTATCCCCAACTTCTAACGCGAACAGGAACATCTGCGAATTTGCCATTGGCATCAGCCATGCGCCAAAGCCTTTCTCAATCGAGTTACCGAACTCAAAAGTAAGAGTAAGCACAAAACGCCAAAAATATAGCCCGAAAAAGCAACGATAGAAATATGCAATAATGCTAAAATTCCATATACGCCCAACAGCAAAGCACGATCACTTTTGCCCATCGGCCCATCGTAACGACGATCATTGGCAATTACCTTCCCTATCAATCCACAAAATTCATTCACAACACTCAAGACAATAAAAGCGACGATTGTATACACGCTTTCCGGATGAAACTTCAACAAAGGAAAAAATAGCACGACATCCGAAACAATATCTCCGACTTCGTTCAAAACCTCTCCGGTCTTGCTGGTCTGATTAAAAAGCCTCGCCATCATACCATCTAAGGCATTCAAGGCCATGCGTAATAACAATCCGATTGGCAGGACCAAAAAGAAAATCGGGAAACGATCAGCATACCAAAAAAACAAAGCAATGATCAACGAGAATACGATTGATCCAATTGTAATTTGATTGGCCGTTATCTTCCTGTGATGCAAAAAATTCAAGATCGGCATCAGCAACTGCTGAAATTTTGGTTTCAATTTATAAACAGAAATCATATAGCGTTAGCTGTAACTTATTTTTTATTTTTTTTAAAAAAAGTTTGCATAGTGTAATAAATACACTATATTTGTGTCATCATAATTTAGGTTTATAATTGGTTATTTAAGGTTTTCATTCTCCCCGTTTGGAAACCTTTTTTTTTGCCCTAAATTATGGATTACCATCTTCCGCCTGCGCCACCGCCACCAGAAGATCCGCCACCAAAACTACCACCACCGCCACTACTACTCGATCCTCCGCCAGAGCTACTCGATGTTGAGCGCACTTTAACTGGAGTTGAATGTTCACCATGGGATACCCGATGGCCACAGTTCTTGCATAAGTCAAAGCGTTCTTCCAATCCCTGCGAACTATACGTTGCTGCACGTATCGTCTTGGTACGCCCGGTCTCAAAAGTTCTGTAATGACATGCAGGACAATCAATGAACCCAACATTTTCATCCCAGGGAACCAGCTTTGTTTCATTGGTCGTCTGATCTATCCATATTTCGTACGAACGGCTACCGATTTTTTCCTCCAAAAGCTGCCCCTTATCCAGGTATGCACTTTCTCGAGTAGACACATCATCCTTATTCATGCGCAACCAACGTCCAGATTGATCTGGAGGAGCCAATCGAAGTTGATTCTTCCGAATGCGTTTATTTAATCCAATGAGATCAAATAGCGCCAGTGGACTAAGCAATAGCGGAAATAAGCCCCAGACACGAAATTTGCGCAAAGCTTTTTGTATATTTTCTTCGTCCTGATAAGAATTGACAATCTGCGTACGACTTGCATTATACTTCATCGCCAAGGTAATACTACCAAAAACACCAATAAAATAAGGTAAATTTTTCCACTGATAGACCTCCTCAAAATTATTGAGGGCAAATGCACAGATAAACACCGAGATAAACATTACTATCCCCATACAGCCGCATCCGCTGACTAAAGGCGGGAAATATTTACTTTTTTTGGTCAACTTCCCTTTGATCGCTCGGGTCACCTCACCCAACCAGATATAACAGATTGCAAACAAACCTAAAACCAACAGTGAATTTCGCAGGATTGGACTTTTAAAGCTCCAGACAGGTGTTGCCTCTGGCATTAAGCGTTCCAGCTCGGCTTTACTATCCGGTGAGGTGAGAATGGTCTTTATAAATTCTGAAGCCTCCATAACACCCCGGTCGTAATCCTCATTCCTAAAATTAGGTACGAGATATTTTTCGCCAATGCGCTTTAAATAAGCGTCGGGCAAAATACTTTCCATACCATACCCAGTGATAAAACGGTATTCATGGCGGTCTTTAGCAATAAACAACAAAAGCCCATTGTTACTTTCCTTCTTACCGATCCCCCAGGCATTGAATAATTTTAAAGCAAATTCGAAATCACTGTCGCCAACATAATCGTTCACAACAACGATGGCAAATTCACTTTTTGTAGTAGCCTCAATCTGCGTTGATAAACCATCTAATTCCGCCACTGTACCCGAAGATAGAATCCCATCGGGATTGGACACAAAATAATCCTGCCCCTTTATTTTTGGACTGGGCAAATTGTCTACTGTATAAGCAATTGATTGTCCAAAAGACGGTAACCCAGATAGGCAGCTTACCAACAGGATTGAGCAAAGTATATAAAATCGGTGTAATCTCCACATAATTTTAGAACAACAAAAATTTGGTTCATTGTCACGATATTAAGAAAAAAAAATCAAACAAAGGTTTCCGTCAAAAAAAAGCCCATAATCAACCGATTATGGGCCTGTATAATTCAATATTCGTTTGAGCTATTACTATACATCCTTACGATTACTTCATATCATCACTTTGTTGAGCTACCGTGACAGTACACGATCGTGTTTATGTTGTTTATAAAAAAGCAATGCTTAGAAAGCCAAGAGTATTAACTAAAGATGTATGACAATAGGAAACTTTTCCATTCGCTGTCAATGACCAAGCCAATGTAAAATCCAGACGCCAATCAATCCAACAACAGAAACGAGCGTTTCCATCACCGTCCATGAGCGAAACGTATCCTTCATGCTCACTCCAAAATAAGATTTAAACATCCAAAACCCAGGATCGTTGACGTGTGAGAACATAAGACTACCCGCCCCCGTCGCTAGCACCATTAATTCAGGAGTAACCTTTCCTGCCTGCACAATGGGAAGCATAATGCCCGCTGCCGTGAGCCCAGCAACACTAGCCGAACCGATAACTAGGCGAATGACACCGGCTATTAACCATGCAAGCACAAGAGGCGACAAGCTCAGGTCTGCGGTTAGGTCAGCGATGTAGTTCGCTACACCACTGTCTACCAAAATTTGCTTAAAGGCGCCTGATGCTGCAATGATAAAAAGGATCATCATTATCCCGCGGATTGCTTCTTCCACACTTTCTGATTGCTCCCGCAAACTTTTACCTTGGCGGATACCCATTGTGTACATCGCCATTAGCGATGCAATCATTAAAGCCACAACCGGGTCACCCAAGAAATGTAGTGCCTTCAGCCAAGAGGAGCCTTCTGGAAATATTAGATGTGAAAATGAACCAAAAGCAATTAAAATTATTGGAAAAAGCCCCGTAAATATGCTAATTGCAAATCCGGGAAGCTCTTTCCTATCCGCTTGATTGTGTTCAGGAAAAAACTCGGTCGGTGGGTTGGTCGGAATATGCTTAAGCATCCTTCCAAAGAGCGGTCCACCGATAATGATGGCAGGAATTGCCACAATAATCCCATAGACCATTGTTAAACCGATATCCGCTTTGTAGGTAAGCGCTATGGCCGTAGCTCCCGGATGTGGTGGCAAATAACCATGTGTCACGGACAGCGCTGCCAGCAACGGAATGGCTATGTAAAGCAAAGGCATTTTATTGGAAACACATACCATGAAAACGAATGGTACTAAGACGATAAAACCGACATTGTAAAATAAGGGAATTCCTACTAAAAAGCCCGTGAGAACCATTGCCCAAGGTAAGTTCTTTTTGCCAAATACAGCCGTTAGTACCGTTGTAATCTTTTCTGCAGCACCACCCTCCGCCATCAATTTTCCCAGTAAAGACCCGAAAGCCAACAATAGTGCCAACTGGCCCATAGTGGTACTCACTCCGTTTTCAACAGATTTAAGGATGTCGACGGCACTCATATTCATAGCAAAACCGACCGCAACAGAGGTTATCAGTAATGAAAAGATCGTGTTTAACCTGACGACGGTAACTAAAAGAAGTAGTAAAGCTACTCCCAAAATAACGATGATTAGAGGCATAATAATTTATATTTACTTAAAACTCACCTTCCAATATATGGTACAGGCGTTCAAATTTCCGGAAGTTTTTCATATATACAGCGTGATTCTCCGCACTCGGTTTATAATAATGCTCGGTCTCTTGCGCTCCTTCCGCTTGTTTGTTTTTTATAGTAGGCTCACATCCCTGAATACCCAAGGCTTCCAAGCCTATCAATGCTGCTCCCCATGCAGAGCTTTCTACTGTATTTTTGGTGAATACAGGTTTATTGAAAATGTCTGCAAGCATCTGCACGAACAACGATGACCGCGCCAAGCCGCCGCTTGCAAAGATCGTATGAATGGGACCGGTGTTCTCCTCTAACGCGATTCCTACACTGTAAATTGCAAACAACATCCCTTCCATCATGGCACGTGCAAAGTGCGCCCTGCCATGATGCAACTGTATTCCAAAATAAACACCTTTAGCATTGGAATTCCAATGTGGTGCCCGTTCACCAGTTAAATAGGGCAAGAATATCAAGCCCTCTGCCCCCGGAACGACGGAGCCGATCAAAGCATCTAACGACGCCGAAAGATCTCCATCTGCTTCCATTTGGGTATATTCGTTCAAAAAGTTGTCTCGAAACCAGTTGCGTAATACACCGCCATTATTAACCGCACCACCAATTATATATTCATTTGATCTCAGTAGGTAGGTAAATAGTCTTTGTTTTTTTTCTTGATTTGCCTGCGAGCTTGCTACGCGAATAGCTCCACTGGTACCTACAGTTACCGAAGCCACTCCAGGACGTATAGCTCCTACTCCGAGATTAGCCAAACAACCATCGCTACCACCTATAACAAAAGGGGTATCTTCAGGGATATGCATCAAGGCCGCAATTTCTCGGCTAGGCATATTTAAAATATAATTGACCGGAACTGGAGATGCTAGCTGTTCTTCCGATATGCCCGCCAAGCTTAACGCCTGATCAGACCATCTTAGGTGATGTATGTCGAAAAGCCCTGTTGCAGATGCAATGGAATGATCGACCACATACACGCCAAAGAGCCGGTAAAAAAGAAATTCTTTGATACCGATAAACTTGTACGATTGAGCAAATAATTTTTGATCATTGGCCCCTATCCACATTAATTTGCAAAGCAAAGACATGGGATGTATTGGTGTACCCGTCTGCTGATAAAGCAACCTGCCCGCCTCACTTGCCTCCAAGGCAACCGCAATATGCTCACTTCTGCGATCTGCCCATATAATGCAATTGCTAAGTGGCTGTCCTGCCGAGTCAACAGCGATCAGTCCGTGCATAGCACTGCTCACCGAAATACATACAGGTTTCGGTATCTCCCCACTAGATTGCCTTAAGCTAATCATGACATGCATAATAGAATCAATACATGCGCCATAAACAATCTCCGGATCTTGCTCATACCACCCTTCCAACGGGTTTATTATAGGATAAGGTATACTATGCTGGGATAAGATGTTACCTGCGTGGTCAAATGCAACAGCTTTCGCAGATGATGTCCCAATGTCTAATCCAATGATCATAAATAAAATTGATGTTTAGGAAAGTTCAATATACGGAATATCTGTTAGCTTACAACAAAAGGCTCAATACCAGCAAAGTAATTGGAGCGAGAAAATCGCCGCATACCGATCTACTGATAATTGTCTTTCGTAGTATCAACATAAATGGTAAATTTCAACTTAGAAAAATGGTATTAAACGATGAGTATAGACAAAAAGAATAACTACGATTTTGGAATAGTTGGACTCGGCGTAATGGTATTGATCGGGAAGGTGTCTTTCACACACTTTGGGATTAAGGAAAAAAAGCTTGAAGGCTCGATTAATATTCTTTTAAAACACAAAAAAGCGGCTTTTATATCAAAAAGCCGCTTTTTATAACTGAGCCCCTATCGGGTTTTACACGACGTTTATCTAGATGCTAACGTTCAATATCTTTCAAGCTACTCATCTTCTTGTATTCCAAGAAACCTTTAATATCTTCAAAATGCTCCCGTACACGTTTATTTCCGAATTCAAAGACTTTCTCTGCCAAACCATCCAAAAAGTCACGGTCGTGCGAAACAAGGATCAATGTACCATCGAAATCTTTTAAAGCATCTTTGATAATGTCCTTTGTCTTCATATCCAAATGGTTTGTGGGCTCATCAAGAATCAATACATTGACCGGTTCCAACAACAATTTTATCATCGCCAAACGCGTTCTCTCCCCTCCAGATAATACTTTCACCTTTTTAGTTGTATCATCGCCGCTAAACATGAAAGCCCCCAAAAGATCTTTCATTTTAACACGTACATCGCCTACTGCGATTTGATCAATGGTATCAAAAACAGTCATTTCACCATCAAGTAAGGCTGCCTGATTCTGTGCGAAATAGCCAATTTTTGCATTGTGGCCAACTTTTAACGTACCTTCGAAATCGATCTCACCCATAATTGCTTTGATCATGGTAGATTTACCCTCACCGTTCTTTCCGACAAAAGCAACCTTTTCACCACGTTCGATAACCATATTTGCTTTTTGAAACACAACATGTTCATCATAAGCTTTGGTTAGATCCTCAACAATAACAGGATATTGACCCGAACGCGGAGATGGTGGGAACTTAAGACGCAATGCGGAAGTATCCACTTCGTCAATCTCGATGATTTCCAATTTCTCCAACATCTTTACACGTGATTGTACCTGCAATGTTTTAGAATAGGTTCCTCTGAAACGATCAATAAACTCCTGATTGTCCGCAATAAAGCGTTGTTGCTCTTCATATGCTTTTAGCTGATGCTGGCGACGCTCCTGACGTAATTCCAGGTAATGACTATACTTGGCACGATAATCATAAATCCGTCCCATCGTCACCTCAATGGTCCTATTGGTGATATTGTCGACAAATGCCCTATCGTGCGAAATAACGATAACTGCTTTAGCCGAATTGACCAAGAAATCTTCCAGCCATTGAATACTCTCGATATCCATGTGGTTGGTTGGCTCATCCAATAAAATCAAATCCGGCTTCTTCAATAATATTTTAGCTAATTCGATACGCATCCGCCAACCACCCGAAAACTCAGAAGTCTGTCTTGTAAAATCAGAACGCTCAAAACCGAGTCCCTTCAAGACCTTTTCAACTTCTGCATCATAATTAACTTCCTCAATTGAATAGAACTTTTCGCTTAATTCGGATACACGTTCGATCAATTGCATATAATCATCAGACTCATAGTCTGTACGGATATTTAATTGCTCATTCAGGTTTTCCAACTCATCACGCATACCATAGACTTCTTCGAAAGCCTTTGACGTTTCCTCAAAAACAGTCACGTTATCCTCTGTTAGCAAATGTTGCGGTAAATAGGCTATAATGGCATCTTTCGGACCAGCAACATTACCTGTAGTAGGTTTACCCACTCCAGCGATAATTTTCAATAAAGTCGATTTACCGGCGCCATTTTTACCCATCAATGCGATCTTATCATTCTCATTGATGGAGAAGGATACATCTGAAAAAAGAGTTGTTCCCCCAAAGGAAACAGAAATATTATTTACGTCAATCACTGTATATACACTTAATTTTGGCACAAAGATAAGCGAATCAATCTTATAAATAGACAATGGTGCATTTTTGTGTATCTTTGCCCCATGCGTTTTGATATTATTACGGTCTTACCTGACCTCTTGGAAAGTCCATTTGCACACTCTATTTTGCAACGAGCAAAGAACAAAGGCTTGGCTGAAATATATGTCCATAATTTAAGAGACTATTCAACAAATAAACACAAAAGTGTCGATGATTATCCGTACGGGGGCGGATCGGGCATGGTCCTTCAAATAGAACCCTTTGCCAAGTGTATTGAGGAATTGCAGTCTGAACGGGAATACGATGAGATCATTTACATGACTCCCGATGGTGAAACATTCAATCAGGATATTGCGAACGGATTATCGACAAAAGGAAATATGATGATTCTCTGTGGGCATTACAAGGGAATAGATCAACGTATCCGTGATATTTATGTAACAAAGGAGATATCTGTAGGTGATTATGTATTGTCTGGAGGTGAACTTCCAGCGGCGATTGTTACAGATGCTGTGATCCGTCTGATTCCCGGAGTTTTGTCGGATGAAACATCCGCGCTTTCAGATTCTTTTCAGGATGGATTACTTGATGCACCTATCTATACACGCCCTGCAGACTGGAAAGGCCACAAAGTGCCTGATATTCTCCTTAGTGGTCATGAGGCAAAAATCGCTGCATGGAAAGATGAACAACAGTTAAAAAGAACACAAGAAAGACGTCCTGATTTATTAAATGATTAAGAAATAAGGTGAATTTTTGTTTTTTTGTCACAAAAAGTTTGCTTATTTATTTTTTTTTATAAATTTGTGTAATAATGACACGAAGATATACAAATACAAATTGGTGGTGGCCTGAAGCAATAAGCATCGGGAACTAATTGGTATTGTCATAATATTTCATAATCAACCAAAACCATTTATGGAAATTCCAACCCCGATGCTGACCAGTATCGGGGTTTTTTTATACATAATTTACAAAAAGAAGATAAGACACAAAAAATGAAGTATACATTCAAAACACAAACCAGAAAGTTGCTTGCGGATACAACTACCCCCGTGAGCATCTATCTTCGTCTAAGAGATATCTTTCCAAACTCCTTGTTACTGGAAAGCTCCGACTACCATAGTCGCGACAACAACATAAGTTATATCTGTTGTCAACCAATAGCTGGAATCCAGCTCGATGAGGAAGAGCTGACGCTCACTTATCCGGGTAGAGAACGTATCGCAAAAAGTGCACACGAAATCGAATTACGTCAAGAAGTTTCCGATTTTAGAAATTCGTTCGAAGATCATACAATTGCTGAACTTAACTTGATCTCCAATGGCCTATTTGGTTACTTCACCTTCGATTGTATTGAACACTTTGAGGACATCAAACTCACAACAACGGTAGATCCAGCACGGAAAATACCGTTTATGCAATATCATGTTTACAAATATGTCATTGCCATCGACCACTTCCGTAATCAACTCTATATTTTTGAACATCTGCTGGACGACGAAGAATCAGAACTTGAAAGAATGCAGTTCCTTATTCAGAACAAAAACTTCCCTGAATATACCTTCAAACTAGCTGGTGAGGAAAGCTCCAATCGTACCGATGAAGAACACCGTCAGCTGGTCAAGAAGATGAAAGAGCATATCCAACGTGGCGATGTATTCCAGATTGTTCCATCCAGAGGCTTTAAGACACCATTCTCTGGTGATGAATTCAATGTCTATCGTGCACTCCGCTCCATCAACCCATCACCTTATCTTTTCTATTTTGACTACGGTGACTTTAAACTTTTCGGATCTTCGCCTGAGGCTCAACTGCGTATTCACGGAAAACAAGCGACGATTTTCCCTATTGCAGGAACATTTAAACGGACAGGCAACATGGAAGAAGATCAAAAAATAGCCACCAAACTCAAAGAAGATCCAAAAGAGACTTCAGAACATGTTATGCTCGTAGATCTTGCCCGCAATGACTTAAGTAGACATTGTACCCAAGTTAAAGTTGAGTCCTACATGGAACCACAATATTACTCCCATATTATCCACTTGGTCTCTAAAGTAACGGGCACATTAAAAGATAATATCAATCCATTTGACATCGTAGGCGATACGTATCCAGCGGGTACACTTTCAGGTGCTCCAAAACATATGGCGTTGACACTGATTGATCGTTACGAAGGATTACAACGCTCATTTTATTCTGGTGCAATTGGATTCATGGGTTTTAACGGCGACTTTAATCATGCCATTATGATTCGTTCCTTCCTAAGTAAACAAAACACCCTACACTATCAGGCCGGCGGTGGTATTGTACTAGATTCAGATCCTGAAATGGAGCTACAAGAAGTAAATAACAAAATTGCTGCTCTACGAAAAGCATTACAATTAGCAGAAACATTATGATCAGACCATTGGAATACTGTGTCAACAAGCAACATATCCATGATTCGGTAGACACTATTGACAACCGCATCGTTGAGCTATTGGCATTACGAAAAACCTATATCGGTAAAGGTAAGGCCTTCAAGGATGAGCAAAACGAAGAGCAGCATATTATTCGGAACCTGGGCAGTAATTATGGAGTGCTGGCAAAAAGATTTAATTTGCCAACCGAATTTATTCAATCTATATTTCAGGAAATTGAAAATTATATTAATCAAGATTTTATAGTAAAAGGTTATGAGCAACAATAAAATAGTCGTTATAGACAACTACGATTCGTTCACTTACAACTTGGTCCATTTGTTACAGGAATTAGATCAAGAGTATGTTGTATGGAGAAATGATAAATTCAAACTGGAAGATATTGATGCTTTCGATAAAATACTTCTTTCGCCCGGACCAGGCATTCCGGAAGAAGCTGGATTATTGCTTGATGTTATCCGTACCTACGCTCCACATAAAAGTATATTGGGCATTTGTTTGGGCCAACAGGCGATCGCAGAGGTTTTTGGTGGTACGCTATTCAATATGGAAAAACCTTTGCATGGCGTAGCAACAAATATTACCGTTGTTGATGAGTCAGAAAAATTGTTTCGCGACTTCCCAAAAGATTCCAAAATAGGACGCTATCATTCTTGGGCCGTAAACAAAGACACCTTACCGGCTAGCCTCAAGGTAACGGCGATCGACGAGAATGGCATCATTATGGCCTTAACCCATACTGAATACGATGTAAGGGGAATGCAGTTCCACCCAGAGTCGGTATTGACCACAAATGGTAAGAAAATAATTGAAAACTGGTTGGGAATCTAACATCTAGAAAAATGACTATACTTGATAAAATCATTGAACGAAAAAAAATAGAAGTAGAACAAGCAAAAGCTTTAGTTCCTTTGGAGGAATTATTAAACTATCCCTATTTCAATGTGGCTTGTCTATCGTTGAGAGAATCTATTCTTGATCCTGAAAAAACAGGAATTATAGCTGAATACAAAAGAGCATCGCCATCAAAAGGAGACATCAATAGCACTTCAGCAGTGGAAGATGTTGTAAAGGCATACGAGGAGGCAGGTGCTTCAGCGGTGTCTGTTCTGACGGATGGGGAATTTTTCAAAGGCAATTTAGAAGATCTATCGAAAGCACGTAAGGCTATTAGCATTCCTATCTTAAGAAAAGAATTCATCGTCGATAAGTATCAGATCGCCGAAGCAAAAGCGTATGGCGCAGACATCATTCTTTTAATTGCAGCATGTCTGAAAAAGGAGGAAGTTCAGGAATTTGCAGCCTATGCACATCAATTGGGTTTAAATGTCTTACTTGAGGTGCATAACGAACAGGAACTGTTGGATAATCTTTTTGATGACATTGACGCAATCGGTGTTAATAATAGAAATCTGAAAGATTTTTCAGTCGACATTCAGCATTCCTATGATCTCCTAGACAAAATACCAACAGAATATATTAAAGTATCTGAGAGCGGCATAGCTGATCCTTCGACAATTAAAGCCTTAAAAAAAGCTGGATTCCAAGGTTTTCTAATTGGTGAAAATTTCATGAAGACAGCCGATCCTGGACAAGCCATCAAAGACTTTGTAAAAGAAATATAGGGAAATCGAACCCTGACAGCAGGACGGCTATCCTCTCCTTTAATTATCGATTTGGCGGGCTTAGCGATTTGAACAGTCAACGTTCGACAGGGTCTGAAGAGATCAAAAATAGGCTTTAAACTCGTGACAGTGAGTTAACTTTATACTAATGCCAAATTTTGTACCTTTGTAAAAAATTATCGAAGATGTCGGTCAAGATTGGTGAAAATATTGATTTGGGTAAATTCCCTTTGTTATTAGCTCCGATGGAGGATGTAAGTGATCCTCCGTTTCGCTATGTGTGCAAACAGAATGGTGTTGATTTAATGTATACTGAATTTATTTCTTCGGAAGGGTTAATTCGGGATGCTGCAAAGTCAATTCAAAAATTGGATATTTTTGAGTATGAACGTCCTATTGGCATTCAGATCTTCGGTGGAGATATTGAAAGTATGCGTCAATCTGCTGAAATCTGCACAAAAGCAGGACCTAATTTAATCGACATCAATTACGGCTGCCCAGTTAAAAAAGTAGTCTGTAAAGGAGCTGGTTCATCCCTGCTACAGGACATCGATAAAATGGTTGCAATGACAAAAGCTGTCGTTGAGGCTACGGATTTACCCGTAACGGTGAAAACACGTCTTGGTTGGGATGACAACACAAAAAATGTATACGAAGTTGCTGAAAGACTACAAGATGTGGGGATCAAAGCACTGGCTATTCATGGACGTACGCGCGCACAATTGTATAAGGGTCAGGCGGACTGGTCCATGATTCGGGATATCAAACGTAATCCGCGTATCAAAATCCCAATTTTTGGCAATGGCGATGTAGACTCTGTCGAAAAAGCTGCGGCATGGCGCCAGGAGTTTGAAGTGGATGGCATTATGATTGGCCGTGCAGCAATCGGATACCCTTGGATCTTTAGAGAAATCAAACATTTTTTCAATACTGGCGAACGTTTAGAAGGACCTACCATTGCTGAACGTGTCGAGGTTTGCCGAACACATCTCAACAAATCCATCGAATGGAAAGGTGACAAATTGGGTATTTTTGAAATGCGTAGGCATTATGCGAATTACTTCAAAGGAATCCCCAACTTTAAAGAACACCGCATGAAATTAGTCAGCTTACAAAGCCAGGCAGAGATTCTTGAGGTACTTTATGAAATTGAACACAATTTCTCCGCAGAAATGGTATAATACTGAAGTCTACAATTTATAAAGAAAAAGGTCGTGCTAAGTTAACATTAGCACGACCTTTTTTCTTTTAAGCATCTTTCTTGATAAATCGCTTGAGCTGATTTCGTTCCATCAAAAATACACCTCCCAGGTAAGCGATTAAAAGTCCATTACCAATAAAAACATTATGATGAAATACAAAGTAAGAAAGGTAGGAGAAACATATTCCCGCAAATATATACATCAGGATCTTTCCCAATTTATAAGGTATAGGGTAATGTTTTTGCCCCCATACATAAGATAGCACAACCATAGCAAAGTAGGCTAAAAATGTGACTATTGATGCTCCCACATAGCTGTATCTCGGAATCAGATAATAATTTGCCACGATGGTTATTCCTGCGCCTACCAATGAAATATACAAAGCGTACCGCGTTTGATCAGAAAGCTTATACCATACCGAAAGATTCATATAAATCCCCAGCAGCACATAATTGAACAGCAACAAAGGAACAATGAAAAGTCCAGACCAATATAAGTCACGTGTTTCCACATTTCCTTTAATAAAATACTTCAGCCAGTCAATATTCGCTGTAATCCCCAACATAACTAACATCATGGCAATGACGAAATATTCCATAATTAACGCATAGGTCTTTTTCGCATTTGCATTTTTTGCATAAGAAAAGAAAAATGGCTCTGCCCCCAATCGAAAAGCCTGAACAAAAATACTCAGAAACATCGCCAATTTTCCAACGGCTCCATAGATCCCCAAATCGCGATCACCAATATCCTTAGGCAGGTAGATTGGCAATACAATTTTATCTAAATTTTCGTTGATGATATAAGAAATATTGGCTATTAAAATCGGAAAGCTATAGGATAGCATCTTTAAGATTAGCTGCTTTTCGGGTTTAAAATAAAAACCTCTCATTTCAGGCAGAAGAAATAGAAAGGTCGCTGCACTTGCCACAATATTGGAAATAAATACATAACCTATCCATTCATTTCTGTACCAACCGGAACACCAAGAGCCCAATGCACCTCCATCTTTTATCAAATAGGGAACCAGAGCAATAAAGAATAGGTTAAGAACAACCATAATACCGATATTGGCCAATTTAATAGCACCAAATCGGATAGGCCTTCCCTCCGATCTCAATTTCGCAAAAGGAACAATAGCTAAAGCATCCAATGCCAATATGAGGGCAAAATACTTCACATAGCTCTCGTAATCGGCATTGTAAGTTCCCTTATTCAACCAACCACCAATAGTGCCAGCAAAGACAATGGCCGTTATAAAAAATAATGTTGCCAGAGTGGCAATGACGATAAAACTATTATTGAAAACCTGCTTCTTATCCTTTTCTTCGACTTTTTGGAGAAACCTAAAAAAAGTAGTTTCCATACCAAATGCCAAAACGGCATTGATCATGGACGCCCAGGCGTACATATTGGTAAATATTCCGTAGGACGCAGGTGGATATTTGAGGACATAGAGTGGCGTCATAACGAAATACAGCATACGTGCTATAATCGTACTCAGGCCATAAATCATGGTCTGTCCAGCGAATTTTTTAAGTACTGACAAGGTGAAAAGACTTAAGATTGAACTCTTTTAACTACTTCAAAATTGGAAAAGCCCTTCATTTCGCCTTCCTTTACTTCAACACTTTCAACAATTGCACCCTCGGGCCCTTCTTGGCAGAACTCCAACAGTGAATCTAGTGCAAACTCGTCGCCCTCGCCCTCAATATAGACAGAACCATCTTTTAAATTGACAACAAAGCCCCTAACACCAACTTGATCTGCAACCGCCTTGGTTGTCAATCTAAAAAAGACTCCCTGTACTTTACCTATTATTGAAATATTCAAATGTTTCATCTGTAACTTATTTTTTCTTCCATCGGTCAGATGGAACTTACCATGACTATAGTTCCGTTATTATAGTCATGGACGGTTCAATAAGAGCAAAAGTACAGAAGTTTTGGGGAATTAAATACTACGCTAAACGTTTTACCTTAACATCTTCATGTAGGCGCATGTGTTCCATACCTTGCAACAATACAATCCCAGGCTTTTTACCCACTTCAAGTGAGCCAAATTCATCCTCAATGTTCAACGCGATCGCACCATTAATCGTAGCCCATTGAATAGTCTGCAAGAAATCGAGATCCTCAAAGTGCGCATGCAATACCTTTAGTTCCTCCAAAATGGATAATGTATCATTTGAAGCTAAACTGTCCGTTCCGATTACTAAACGCTGTCCGGCATTCATAAAATTCTGAACCTTTGGTAATGTTCCTTCAATATAAAGGTTGGCTTTTGGACAAAGACACCACATCACATCACGATCCATGCGCTCTACAAAATCCAGATCTTTAAGAGAAGTATAGGTATTATGAACCAACAATAATTTATTGGGATATGGCAAATAAGGAAGATAGGACTGAATCGAATTTCTTGCCTGCGCCTTAATCGCATCGGCGTTTTTTCCTATACTTTTATAAAAGTCCAGGAACTCCCCCATTTTATAACGAAACAGTTTATTCTCCTCTTCACTTTCTTGATTGTGGATACTGATAATATTTGTTTCCGGAACCATCTTCTTGAATTTTTTGAAAAGTACTTTCGAACAAGAATATGGCGCGTGTGGCGTAATGGATACATGCCCATTCCTAAACTCTTGAGTCAACGATTTAGCCTCTTTTAACTTAAAGTCAGCTTCGTCAGGTTCAATTCCGAGCACCTCCACAAACGTATGATATAAGATCTGAGAATCTTCCTTCAGTTTCGAGGAATTATCTGTGTTGGCATGATCTCCGACTGCAACAATACCATTTTCATACATCTCTCGATCGGCTTTTGCCATAGCGTCGTCTATTTTTTTCATCGACGCCGACCGCGTTGTCATCACCTTACTAAGAAAACTCGGAAGTCCCGTACCTTTAGGGACAATACCTTTCATATGCGACAATTCAATGTGGCAATGTGCATTGATAAAACCTGGAATTATCACTCCTTCATATCTCTCAACCTTCGTTTTGTCTGAAGGTGTAAATGAAGTTGGGTCATAGATACCTTGAATTACCCCCTCCTCATCTACCGAAACAATACCATCTTTTATTGGCATTGAAGTAATCGGCAGAATATAATTAGCGCTTAAATATTTTAACATTTTATCTCCTCACTATCAATTTAGTAACTAAAAATTTTTGACCTGTATGAATACATACCTCTAGTAGAAAAATTCATGCCAAGGTACCTAAAAAGAACAATAAATACCAAAAACAACAATTTGCACAAATTTTTAACCAAAAAGAAATAAAGCCGTAAATCCACTCTTTTGTATTTGTCATAAATTACTTCTTTATACTTCATTTCAATTTTAAATTTATATATTCGCAGCATCGAATAGGGGTGCCTTGTTTTGTCAGGAACACAAATAAAGGCTGAGATTATACCCAACAGATTAAATTCTGTACACCTGATCCAGATAATGCTGGCGTAGGGAGAGGTTAGTTAAATAGTGCGGTCATAGTAACCCCTTGCTATGATTTGTTTAACTCAAACAAAATACATTACCATGATCAAATTTTTGATTTGTAGCTCCTTAGCTACTATTTCAAGTCAAATTGCCATTGCGCAACAAAATCTGACAATTAAAGCTGTAGACAATACCAATCAGACTCCCTTACAGTACGTTTCCATATCCATCGATGGACAAGCATCCTTCGCTGGCCAATCGGACAAAAACGGACTGATTAAACTATATCGTATCAATACAGGTAAGCATCAGATTCAGGTATCTTCTCTTGGATATAAAACATGGAGCCGAAATGTGGATATTAAAGACAATTTGGAACTTACGGTAGCATTAGAACCTAGTACAATTCAAATGGAAGAGGTCCTTGTTCAATCTACCCGTGCCAAAAGAAATGCTCCTACAACCTTTAAAAACATCTCCAAAGAAGAAATAACACGTAACAATCTCGGTCAGGATATCCCATTTCTTTTAAATCAGACCCCGTCCGTGCAGGTAAATTCCGATGCCGGTGCGGGTATAGGTTATACAGGAATGACGATCAGGGGATCCGACAATCAACGAATCAACGTAACACTCAATGGAATCCCCTTAAATGATGCAGAGAGCATGGGTTCCTTTTTTGTAAACCTTCCCGACTTTGCCTCTTCTACCGAGAGCATCCAAGTTCAGCGTGGTATTGGGACCTCGACGAATGGCGCCGGATCATTTGGAGCCTCATTAAATATCCAGTCCAATACTCTAGTAGAAACCCCTTACGCAGAACTCAACAATTCATTTGGCTCTTATAATACTTGGAAAAATACGGTCAAAGTCGGTACCGGACTAATTGACGACAAATTTGCCTTCAATGCCAGATTATCTCGAATAAGTAGCGATGGTTACATCGAAAGAGGTAGTTCAGACTTACAATCTTTCTATGTGGACGGAGGGTATTATGGCAAGAAACATATTTTAAAAGGAATTGTATTCTGGGGAAAAGAAAAGACCTATCAAGCCTGGAATGGCGTTCCTGAACCATTGATTACAGGAGATCGGTCGCGCATGGATGATTATGCAGATAATGCACTCGAAATTTCCGGTGCCGAGAAGGATCGTTTCATGAACGCTGGCCGTAATTATAACCTATACACGTATAACAATCAAACAGATAATTATACGCAGAAACATCATCAACTTCATTATACCAATATACTGAACGACAAATTGACGCTCAATACAGCCTTACACTATACAAGAGGTTATGGTTACTATGAAGAAATGAGACCGGGAGATAAACTAAGTAAATACGGTTTGCCTAACGTCATTATTGGTAAGGACACCATTCAAAAAACAGATCTTGTCCGCAGGAGATGGCTGGATAATTATTTTTACGGAATGACTTATGCTCTGAATTACAGGCCGAACGATCAGCTTGAAATTACTTGGGGTGGAGCTTATAATCAATATAAAGGAAAACATTATGGCCAGGTGATTTGGGCACAATATGCATCAACAGGATTTCTTGACGACAAATATTATTTTGGGAAATCACAAAAAAATGATTTCAGCAATTTCTTAAAAATCGATTACAAACTAGACAAATGGATATTAATGGCCGATATTCAATATCGGAATGTAGATTACCACATGTATGGTGATGATGATAAGGTAAAAAATTATAATTATCATCCTAAGTTTAATTTCCTGAATCCTAAAGCTGGTGCAACTTATCTGCTAAATGACCATTCAAATGTATACGCTTCTTATGCCTTTGCACAAAAAGAACCTGTCCGAAAGGATTTTATAGAGAAAAATAGCGCCTTACCAGATCCTACCCCAGAGAAAATGCAGGACATTGAATTGGGCTATCGTTTTACAAATGAAAAATTCAACATCGGATTAAATGGATATGGCATGTTTTACAAGGATCAGTTGATCCCAACAGGTGAAATTAGTGATACAGGCTCTCCAATTCGACAAAATGTCAATGATAGCTATAGAATAGGTCTTGAATTCGATGGATCATGGAACATCAGCAAGCAGTTCAATTGGAAAGCAACAGCTAGTTTCAGCCAAAATAAAATTAAGGACTTTGAAGAGGTCATCGGCGATACAAGGATATTTTATTCGAAAACAAACATTGCTTTATCACCGGGAACTATTTTGTCAAGTAATTTCTCTTATAGTCCAATAACATCACTTACATTTTCGCTTCTATCCAAATTTGTAGGAAGACAATACCTGGATAATTCTTCTGCAAAAGAGAGAAGCATTTCCGCTTATTTTGTCAACAATCTGTTAGCAAACTATAACTTTACAGCATTAGGTATCAAAAACATCAGTGCAACCTTACAGGTCAACAATATACTGAACGAGAAGTACGAGGCCAATGGCTACACCTTTGGCTGGATGGAAGGAGATACCCGGAAGTATTATAATTTCTATTTCCCACAAGCCCCAACGAATTTCTTACTGGGCTTGAATTTCAAATTCTAAACCACCCTTTATAAAAGCCTCCTGATTCCAAACGCATTAGTAGCTGGGAAGGCGGACTGAAGGTCGCTTCTGATCAAATCCTTTAGCATAATTAGCGTCCCTTTTTCCTTCGGGAGAAAGGGACGTTTCTATATATACCTTGGAGAAAACTGAATTTCCCATCGTGTTTGACAATCGGAATTTTTACCTTTGGTTTTATACTTTTCACTATGCGCGCAGTTATACAACGAGTTACCAAAGCTTCTTGTACGGTAGATAATCAGATAACAGGCCAGATCCAGAAGGGTCTAATGATTTTATTAGGAGTTGAAGAAGCAGATACAACGGAAGATCTGAAATGGTTAGGACAGAAGTTCATCAACTTACGCATCTTCGAGGATGAACAGGGTATGATGAATAAGTCGATACAAGATGTAGACGGAAATATCTTACTCATCTCACAATTCACGCTCTTTGCTCAAACAAAAAAAGGAAACAGGCCTTCCTTTATCAGAGCAGCAAAACCGGACAAAGCCAAACCAATGTATGAAGAGATGGCTTTACTGCTAAGTCAATTGCTCCAAAAAGAGGTTCAGCTTGGCATATTCGGAGCCGATATGAAAATCGACCTACTGAATGATGGTCCAGTTACCATCGTCATGGACACAAAAGATAAGGACAACTTTTAATTTTTAATTGAACACAAGATGACTATTAAAGAAGCACAAGAGATTATTGACAAATGGATCAATAGTACCGGAGTACGTTATTTCAACGAGTTGACAAACACCGCCATACTCATGGAAGAAGTCGGTGAAGTTGCCCGAATAATGGCTCGGCAATACGGAGAACAATCTTTCAAAAAGTCAGACAAAGAAGTTAATTTAGCAGATGAAATGGCCGATGTATTATTCGTTTTGATGTGCCTTGCCAATCAAACGGGAATTGATCTAACAGCGGCTTTGGAACAAAATCTTCAAAAGAAATCAATTCGGGATGCCGACCGCCATAAAAACAACGAAAAACTTAAATAACCAAGAGTAGTATTGTTTGTACACCTCTTTGAGATAATATTTAATTTTAAATCGCGTACGATGTATAAATTCATAACCTATTCGCTCATAGCAAGCATATGCTTTGCCTCTTGTGCGACAAGACAGCAGCTAAATACTAAGGTTGAGCAGGCCAGTACTTTTAATAAGGCTGCCGTTGTCACAGCACATCCTTTGGCTTCAGAAGTCGGGGTAAAGATTTTAAAACAAGGTGGGAATGCAATAGATGCTGCAGTTGCCGTACAATTTGCTCTTGCAGTTGTTTATCCCAATGCAGGAAATATTGGCGGCGGTGGCTTTATGCTCTACCGCGATCATCGGGGTAATTTAGATGCCTTAGATTTTCGTGAGAAGGCTCCCCTAAAAGCATCCCGGGATATGTATCTCGATGCCCAAGGCAATGTTATTCCGGAGTTGAGCCTTTATAGTCAATTGGCCTCTGGTATCCCTGGATCTGTTGCTGGTATGTGGGAAGCCCACAGAAAGTACGGCAAATTACAATGGAAAGATCTCGTACTCCCAGCAATACAGCTAGCCAGAACAGGGTTTAAAATCAGTCAACGACAAGCCAATGAGTTTGAAAGCCATAAAGAGCGTTTTGTCAAACTGAATCCCGCTGGTGCTGCAATTATCAAAACCACAGTTTGGCGAGCAGGTGATCTATTTATCCAGGAGGAACTTGCAAAAACACTGGAAAGAATCGCAATCGAAGGCCGAGACGGTTTCTATAAAGGTAAAACGGCCGATTTAATTGTTGCCGAAATGGACAAAGGGAAAGGCATTATTAATCATCAAGATCTACTGGATTATCAGGCACTTTGGCGTACCCCAATTTCCACAAATTATAGGGGCCACAAAGTTATTTCCATGCCACCACCTTCGAGTGGGGGAACATCTCTTTTAGCCCTGCTCAAATCAGTCGAACAGTTTCCACTTCAACGCTGGGGCTTCCAAACCGATTCAACCATTCGTGTTATGGTCGAAGCTGAACGCTATGTATATGCCAATCGGGCTAAATATTTAGGAGATCCTGATTTTATTAAGGTACCTGTCGAACAGCTTATTGACTCAAGCTCAAATGCGCATAAACTCCATTCAGTCAATTTCCATAAAGCGACATCAAGCAAAGATGTCAATGCAGATGTCATTCCGGGTTATGAAAGTGAACAAACGACGCATTTCAATATTGTAGACGAGCAAGGGAATGCAGTATCCATTACAACAACACTTAATGATTCTTATGGCTCAGGAGTATTTGTGGAGGGCGCAGGTTTTCTCCTAAATAATGAAATGGACGATTTCTCCGTAAAGACCGGTATCCCAAACATGTATGGGCTTACTGGGGAAAAAGCGAACGAGATTCAGCCCGGCAAAAGGATGCTCAGCTCCATGACACCCACTATTGTAGAAAAAGATGGCAAACTATTTATGGTTGTAGGAACCCCTGGAGGATCAACCATCATTACCTCTGTTTTTCAGACCATCCTCAATGTTATTGACTTCCGACAAAATGCCCAATCAGCTGTGAGCCTGCCAAGATTTCATCATCAATGGCTTCCTGATCGTATTGACGTTGAAAATAACGCAATCGATGTCAATCTACGTGATCGATTGACAAAAGATGGCTATACGATAAATCCGAGAGGGACAATCGGCCGCGTGGAGAATATACTTGTATTACCAAATGGTAAATTACAGACAGGAGCCGACCCGCGTGGAGACGATACGGCAAAAGGCTATTAAAGAACAAAAAGAAAGGCTCATTTGGAATTCCAAATGAGCCTTTCTTTTTTATTTAGAAATGGGATGATCTTACATCATTCCACCCATACCGCCACCCATTGGAGGCGCACCAGCACCTACAGGGTTTTCTTCAGCTTCGTCAGCCAATACACACTCTGTAGTTAATAACATTGAAGCAACTGAAGCTGCATTTTCCAATGCTACACGAGATACTTTAGTTGGATCAATTACACCAGCAGCGATTAAGTTTTCGTAACGGTCTGTACGTGCATTGTAACCGAAATCTGCAGTTCCTTCTTTCACTTTTTGAACGATTACTGCGCCTTCGATACCAGCGTTATTACAGATCTGACGTAATGGCTCTTCGATAGCGCGTTTGATGATGTCAATACCGATTTGCTCATCTTCGTTGTCACCTTTAAGGTTTACCAAAGCTTCAGTTGAGCGAATGAAGGCAACACCACCACCAGCGATAATACCTTCTTCAACAGCTGCACGAGTTGCGTGTAAAGCATCATCAACACGGTCTTTTTTCTCTTTCATTTCAACCTCAGTAGTTGCACCGACATATAACACGGCTACACCACCTGACAATTTTGCTAAACGTTCTTGTAGTTTTTCGCGATCGTAGTCAGAAGTTGTTGTTTCGATTTGTGAACGGATTTGAGCAACACGTGCTTTAATATCCTCTACATTACCAGAACCATTGATAATCGTTGTGTTATCTTTGTCAACTTGAACTTTTTCAGCTTGACCTAAGTAAGATAACTCAGCATTTTCTAATTTGAAACCTCTTTCTTCAGAGATAACAGTACCACCAGTTAAGATAGCGATATCTTCTAACATTGCTTTACGACGGTCACCGAAACCTGGAGCTTTAACAGCCGCAACTTTCAACGAACCACGGATTTTATTAACAACTAATGTTGCCAATGCCTCACCATCTAAGTCTTCAGCAATGATTAATAATGGTTTACCAGTTTGAACTTGTTTCTCCAAGATAGGCAACAATTCTTTCATGTTGCTGATTTTCTTGTCGTAGATCAAAATGTATGGATTATCTAATTCCGCTTCCATTTTGTCAGAGTTGGTCACAAAATATGGAGACAAATAACCACGGTCAAATTGCATACCTTCTACAGTTTTTACTTCTGTTTCAGTACCTTTTGCCTCTTCAACAGTGATAACACCGTCGTTACCTACTTTTTCCATTGCTTGAGCAATCAAAGCACCAATTACTTCGTCGTTGTTTGCAGAAATAGTAGCAACTTGTTTAATTTTATTATTGTCTTGACCAACTTCTTGAGATTGAGATTTCAAGTTAGCAACAACAGTTGCAACAGCTTTGTCAATACCACGTTTTAGATCCATTGGATTAGCTCCAGCAGCCACAGATTTGATACCTGGAGCAACGATTGCTTGTGCCAATACAGTAGCAGTAGTCGTACCGTCACCAGCTTGATCTGCTGTTTTAGAAGCTACTTCTTTTACCATTTGTGCACCCATATTTTCTAAAGCGTCTTTCAATTCGATTTCTTTCGCTACCGAAACACCATCTTTAGTAATTACTGGAGCACCAAATTTTTTCTCAATAATTACGTTACGTCCTTTAGGACCCAATGTTACTTTAACTGCATTCGCTAAAGTATCTACACCTTTTTTAAGGGCCTCGCGAGCCTCAACGTTATATTTTACTTGTTTTGCCATTTTTATATGAGTATTTAGTATTTCTAAGAAGTGTAATTCGAGTTTAAATTAAACCGTAAACCGATTTATTTTTTACACGTCCAATTTTACAGCTTCACTAAAATAACCTATTGAATTTTTAATTGAGCCAGTAAGCTCGTTTTAAATAAACTGTTCCTATTAATTAGATAACCGCGTAAATATCAGACTCACGCATAATTAAGTACTCTTTTCCTTCGTAAGTAATTTCAGTACCTGCGTATTTTCCGTATAATACTTTGTCACCAACTTTCACAGTTAACGGTTCGTCAACTTTACCTGTACCTACAGCAACTACTGTACCTTGAGATGGTTTTTCTTTTGCTGTATCGGGGATATACAACCCTGAAGCTGTTTTTTCTTCTGCTGGAGCAGCTTCTACTACTACTCTGTCTCCGATAGGTTTGATACTTAATGCCATAATTAATTTACTTTTTATCTGTTATTGAATTTATTTTAATGTTATAATCGCTATAAACACATCATCTTTTATGCCAATTGTAATTAAGACAGCTTATAAGACAATTTTTCACAGAAAAGTTAATATCTCCATCGACAAAAATTCATTTTGCTGTCACACTGTCATTCCCAGTCTGTCAGTCTTACTTCCTTCGACAGACAGACTAATAAATTTATCGCTACATACCTGTCTTAAACAAAATATCGAACATAAAAAAGCCCCGTCTGTACAAACAAACGGGGCTCATCATTTTTTACTGACAACTATTTCTTAGCTTCTTCTGCTGGTTTTGTTGTCGGTGTAGCCGCTGGAGCCTTTTCTTGCGATTGAGCCGGAGCAGCTTGCCCTTGTCCCGCCGGAGCGCCAACAGGTTGTTGTCCAGTACCCAAGTTCAATGGACCTTGTTGTTTAGGCGCTTCGATTTGACCCCCCAATCCACCTTTAGATGTACTTGGAGACGTACCAATAACATTTACACCTAAGCTAAATACCATAATGGCAATAACCATGATCCAGGTACCTTTTTCCAAAAAGTCACCTGTACGTTTTACTCCCATAAGATTCGTTCCACCTGAAAAACCAGATGACAAACCTCCTCCTTTTGGATTTTGGATTAAAACCAAAAACGCCAAAATAATACTAGCTAATATGATTAGACCGATTAATAATCCTTGCATCTCTTTATGTTATTAATTTAATTTCTTTTCTAATTCTGTTATGCGTGCCGCAAAGTAAGCATTTTTTTCTGGATATTTCAAAACTAATTTTTTGTAAACATCTATTGCTTTTGGATATAAGCCCTGTTCCACATAGATCTTTGCAAGTGTTTCGGTAACAAGTGAATGCTGATCTTCCGAACTTTTTCTAGCTTTATTCTCCAAGTCTAACTTTTCTGCTTGCAGGGGCTGAATCATAGGTTCTTCACGAATAAATTTTTCGATTACCTCGTCTGTTTTACGCGGTATTTGAAAAGAGATTGTCGTTTTAACCTCATCACTTAACTTTGCTTCAGGCGATTGTAAATGAAAGATATTTTCCCGGATCTGTTGATCGAGTAGCTGATTATCCAGCTTCTCATGAATTTTAGCAATATCGTCATTCGAGGGCGTCATTGGGCGTAATGGAGATTTTACATAGGGCTGATAGGTATCAGCATATTCTAATCTCGTCTTATGCAACCACCACAAGAAACTGTAGGGCATGGTATCATCATCATAGACCGAAACACGCTCCTGACCATCATCCATTGTATTGGCAACAGCTTCCGCTACAACAGGTGCTACTAATGCAGGTTCCTCTGAATCGACACTATTTTCTTGCTGCTGATCGTTTGACCGAAAATAATCTTTTGCAACCCCGGCTTGAATCAAACGATCCAATTCATCAACCTCAATCTTGGATAAAACTGGTTCAGCTACCGTTTCACGCTCAGCTTCAATTTCGATAGTCCCATCATCGTCGCGAAGTGCTCCATCCACTGGAATTTCATCTGACGGCATGAATACATCAGGCTCTGTCGTTGGTTTACAATGCATAAATTCATACAACCAACTCGGAGAAGATGCATAGAGCAAAGTAGACGATAAATTCTGAACTGAACTATGCTTGCCAAAAACTTTGCGTTCATAGATAAATCGCAGGCTTTGGGCATAAGGGTATTTTTCAATCAATGCTAAAACAACATCTTCCGCCACAGTGTCGGGATGATTGATTGCTTGAAAAAAAAGCTCGTTATTGGATAATGATATATTAAGATTCATCTTGGAAATAGAATTACCAATTAGCAAACGCTTTATTGTATATATCCTCAGTTAGCATTTGAATAATTTCTTTACCCAAGGTCTCTTCTTGTGCACTCTGAAGATTACCTGCAAACTCTTTAAATCGCGTAAAAGGCTGTTCAAAATCATCCTTCGGATTAATTTTATTATGATAACTAACCTTGATTGTAATCGTCAACCTATTCATCGCTGCACGATCTGTCCCAGCTTCAACAGCTGCAGGACTTATCGAATACTCTGTAATAAATCCCTCAAAGGTAGCATCACCGTCTTGATTCACCTGACTCAATCGAGATTGGTTACGGATACGTTCTTTCAGTGCCTCCGTAAAATTCTGACTTAAGGTTGGATAAACCAAAGGAGCTATATTTTCGAAATATTGAATATTAACTGTTTTCATTCCCTCAGGAATGGATCCACCAGTAAATCCATATTTTACCCCACAACTATTCATTACAAACAAAAAGATTGTGGTGAGAAAAGCATATAAAATTTTTCTTGACAACATCTGTAAACCTTAATCTAAATTTAAGTCTTTAATTTTTCTGTACAAAGTTCTTTCAGAAATCCCCAACTCTTGCGCAGCAGCTTTACGTTTACCTCGGTGCTTTTTCAGCGCTTTTTTAATCAGATCAGACTCTTTATCAACAAGCGATAAAGATTCCTCAACTTCTTGAGCATCCTGCAGGTATTCATCCTGTGCAACAGGACTTTTTAATACGTTTGTTGTATTTGCTGGAGAATGTATGGTGAGCGTTGGGGTTGTATTATAATTTTCTGGTTCTGCTTTCAATTGTGGTTCAATCTCCTGGTATAACTGATTAATGTAAGGGGAATTTTGATCAAATGTGCTCGAATCGACACCTTTCTGAATTAATTCAACCACCAGTTTTTTCAGATCAACCATATCCTTCTTCATATCAAATAAGACCTTATACAGCAAATCTCTTTCGGAGAAATCCTCTTTTCCACCATTATTTGAAGGAACTACCGCTGGCAAACTCGTTCGGGATTCATTGGGCAGATAATTTTGAAGTGTATAGGCATCGACAACGCGTTCTTTCTCCAAAACTGCAATTTGCTCCGCAACATTTTTCAGTTGACGCACGTTTCCGGGCCAGCTATAGTTGCGCAGCATATTTTGTGCATCTTCTGTCAATTGAACCCCAGGTGTACGGTATTTCTCAGAAAAATCTACAATAAACTTGCGAAATAATAAGTTGATATCTTCAGGTCTTTCACGTAATGACGGTACACGCAACGGTACAGTATTCAGACGATAATAAAGATCTTCGCGAAATTTACCTTTTTGTACAGCTTCAAATACATTCACATTTGTCGCAGCAACCACACGTACATTTGTCTTCTGTACCTTGGATGACCCTACCCGTATATACTCACCTGACTCCAATACACGTAATAATCTTGCTTGCGTACCCAAAGGCAACTCACCTACTTCATCCAAAAAGATTGTTCCACCGTCAACGACCTCAAAATATCCCTTTCTGGCTTCATGGGCACCTGTAAAGGAACCCTTTTCGTGACCAAATAACTCAGAGTCAATGGTCCCCTCTGGTATAGCTCCACAATTGACCGCAATAAAAGGGCCATGCTTACGTGAGCTTAATTGATGGATAATATGCGAAAAAACCTCTTTACCACTCCCACTTTCACCTTGTATTAGTACGGAGATATCAGTTGGAGCCACTTGTCGTGCAATATCAATAGCACGATTCAACAAAGGCGAATTACCAATAATTCCAAATCTATTCTTTATATCTTGGTTATCCATAAATTTCCAGTTGGAAATAAAACAATCTAAGTTTTCTTAATCAACAATCTTTCCCAATAATGTCGCAGAGGTACATGACTCGATAAGTACATTCACATAATCGCCTTGTTTAAATCGAGGATCAATTGGAAATACCACCAATGCATTTTGATCATTACGGCCACAGAAATCAAACTCAGATCTTTTCGAAAATCCCTCAACAAGCACTTTACAAACTTTGCCAATAAAATGTTGATAACGGTATAAACTATGATCGCGCTGTTTATTGATCACTTCTGTCAAACGACGTTTTTTAACATCTTCAGGAATATCATCTGCGTATCTTTTTGCCGCCAATGTACCTGGTCTTTCTGAATAAGCAAACATATAGGCGAAATCGTATTTGACATAATCCATCATAGACAATGTTTCTTGATGCTCCTCTTCTGTTTCAGTACAGAAACCTGTAATAACATCTGTGGAAATAGCACAATCCGGAATAATACGACGGATGGCATCGACACGCTCCATATACCATTCACGGTCATAGGTACGGTTCATTAATTCCAATACTCTAGAGTTCCCTGATTGAACTGGCAAGTGAATATAATTACAGATGTTTTCATGCGAAGCGATTGCATATAAAACTTCATCTGTAATATCTTTTGGATGGGAAGTAGAAAAGCGAATACGTAAAAGCGGGCTGATTTCAGCAACCATTGTAAGCAAGCTAGCAAATGTTATGGTTTCACCCGGTTCCTCCCCTTCAGCTACTGGAGCAGTATATTTATACGAATCCACATTTTGTCCCAACAACGTAACCTCCTTATATCCGGCATTGAAAAGATCTTGGGCTTCCTTCACGATAGATTGTGGATCACGACTACGTTCACGTCCACGTGTAAAAGGAACAACACAAAAAGAACACATATTGTCGCAACCGCGCATAATCGAAATAAAAGCTGTCACACCGTTCGAGTTTAAACGGACAGGATTAATATCGGCATACGTTTCCTCCCGAGATAATAAAACGTTTACAGCTTTAGCTCCATCGTCAACTTTATCAATCAAATTTGGTAGATCGCGATAAGCATCTGGCCCCACCACGACATCCACCAACTTTTCTTCTTCTAAAAATTTCGATTTCAAACGCTCCGCCATACAGCCCAGCACACCAACGATCATTCCGGGATTTTTTGCTTTAGCAGCTTCAAATTCCTTTAGACGATTGCGTACCCGCTGTTCTGCATTTTCGCGGATTGAACAGGTATTAATAAAAACCACATCAGCTTCCTGATAATTCTTGGTTGTTTCAAATCCCTTATCCAACAAAATAGAAGCAACAATCTCACTATCCGAAAAATTCATCTGGCAACCGTAACTTTCAATATACAGTTTGCGTCCATTACTTAAAATCGGATCCTGTTCTAATAATAATGCCTCACCCTGACGAGATTCGTCGTGTTCCTTAGTGGTATGTGTTAAATCTAGCATAGCTCGATATTCAATAGAATATAATTTTTATTATTTTCGATGGAATAACTAACGCAAATACTCATCTTTTGCTGATCTGATTTCAAGCCCTTAGTTATTTCAAAGACTACAAAGTTAGAAATTTAAATCCATATAATGACAGTTTGTCAGACAGAAATATGGTTTATACTTTGTCAAATTTTAGGCGTAAATGGGCCGTATAAAAATTCGGACGGCTGTATTCCACAAAAAAAGCGCTGAATTTATCAGCGCTTTTTCTATGATTCGCAATCAAGTCAAACAGACTCCGAAAAGACCAAAGTCCTGAATCAGATTTATTGACCTGCTTGTTGTTTTGCTTCTTTCTTCATTTGATCACCTGCCACAATCACGATTTCAACACGACGATTTTGAGCACGTCCTGCTTCCGTATCGTTACTTGCAATTGGCTCAGAGAAGTTTCTACCTTCAGTTCTAATACGCGAAGACGCTAAGCCTTTAGATACCGCAAATGCACGTACAGAATTTGCGCGGTCCAAAGACACTTTTTCATTCGCAGCCAACGTACCTACATTATCTGTATGTCCGATAACCAGGATTTCAGTACCTTGTTCTTTGTTCAAGGTTGTTACCAAATTTGCGATATTATCTTTAGCTGACGCTTTTAAATCTGATTTATTGAAATCGAATAAAATACCTGAATCAAACTTAACCACGATTCCTTCCGCAGATTGTGTAACTTCCGCGCCTTCAACAGTTTTAGAAATCTCAGCGGCTTGCTTATCCATTTTTTTACCGATCAATACACCTGCAGCACCACCAATGGCAGCACCAGCCAAAGTACCTATTGCCGTATTACCAGCTTTACCTCCGATCAATGCACCCAATGCACCACCGGCAACACCACCGATTACGCCGCCTTTAGTTGTATTATTTGTATTTTGGATGGTAGAACAACTTCCAAATAACATAGCTGAGGTTGCAACTGTCAAACCTAATACAGCCAATTTTCTATTCATTTTCATATGTATGCTATCTAAGACTTTTAATATTCAAATTAAATACCGTTCTACTAAAATCAAACAAAGTGCCAAAAGATATTTTTATCAACTTTTTTGTTACAAAACACGACAAAAGGCGCTTAAAACTTCCGAAAATGACGTTGATACGCTACAAAATTTTAAATCACCTTTTCCGACCTTACAATCAGCTAACAGTAACAAAAGCAAAATGTTTTTATTTTTCTTGAGTCTTTACTTCAATATCAGGTAAAAGAGCCCCTTTAGGCCTTCCCTTGGCATTAAAGTCGTCCATAGACTGCTGTACGTAATGCATTAGATCGTACTGTCCCCAATGCTCAGCAAGATCAAACGATGGACGATAGCGTATCATAAAAGCATCTAATTCTGTACTATCCAGTTTCGTCAGGTTTTTAACAGCCTCCCGAGAAAAAATACGATCAACTTGCAACTCATCCTTCTCCCTATCCATAAAACGCCCAAAGCGTTTGGCGTTCTTGGCTTCCCGTCCAAAAAGATTATAAAGCGCTGTTGCCGGGCTACCCAGATAGGTCCCGAACTTATTTTTACCCCCATTATAAACGCCCTTTTTAGCGTAATTACTCATGGCATCATTTAATTCGGCCTCCTTTGTTTTTCGTTCAACGATGACAGTCTCCAATCGGATCCCTTCTTGCAACTCCACATAAAACTCGTTCAGGTTGGTCAGCACAGTTTTAACCGGTGAATACCCAACTTTTGTAAAAGACAAGGAATCTCCTACCGATGCATCAATCGTAAAAACACCAAAAGAGTTACTCAACGTAGACCTGTGTGTACGCATATTAAGCACCACAGCATCTCCAATGCGATTACCGTTACCTTTTTGCAGCACCATCCCCGAAACCTTCTGCAACTGTTGCGCAGTAGCACCGAAATAGGTGAATAACAGTAAAAAAAGCCCTAATATATGTATCTGTATTATTTTCATCCTAATATTTCTCTTCAATTACCCCAATTGGTTTCAGTGCGATTGTGATTCTCAACAATTTTATTGGGTCAAACATTTATTTCCGCAAGAACAGTTTATAATTTATTTCAATTTATTAATTCCCTGTTACACCTAACCTACTTTGCTAAAAGTAGTAATAGTTTGACACTTGTACTGTTAAAAAAGTTTAAATATTCTTTGTTGATCACTTGTATGGATAAAAAACAAAATTAGCGCCTTCAGCAACGACAACAAATAAGCACATATAGTCTTTCGCAGGTTTATAGTTCTGAATAAAAGAAGCCTTACGATCTTCTTGAATAATATCCATTTCTACAAACTCTTCCAATGTAGAGGCATTTATACTCCATTTCGTTTCCAATTCTTTACGATCCAATATCAGTTCACCAACAGAAACTTCATGCTGATGTGCAACAAAAATAGGATAGTCAGAATAACCTTCTTCAACAATCTCCTGCGCTACCTCACGGATTGATTCACTATAAAAATCGAGATCTACCTGCAAACTCTTCAATGGACTTTGCGCTGTAGACGCTGCATTTTCTTCTCTTGCAGATCCTGCAAATAAATCTTCTACTTCCATATGGTATCCTATTACTTCTTTAACTCCAATAAAACGACATTCTCAACGTGTTGCGTATGCGGAAACATATCTACCGGCTTGATCCGCTTCACCTCATATTTTTCGCCTAACAACACCAAATCGCGGGCCTGTGTAGCAGCATTACAACTGACATATACAATACGCGGCGATTCCATTTCTAACAAACGCGCTACAACGTCAGCGTGCATTCCTGCACGTGGTGGATCGGTAATAACCACATCCGGTTTACCGTGTTCGGCGATAAAGGAAGGGGTCAACACATCTTTCATATCACCGGCGTAAAACTTTGTATTCGTGATATCATTGATCGACGAATTCACTTTAGCGTCCTCAATGGCAGTGGGAACATACTCTACACCCACAACTTCTCTTGCCTTCTTAGCGACAAAGTTTGCAATTGTACCTGCTCCTGTATACAAATCATACACCAGCTCATCCCCCTTTAAATTGGCAAAGTCACGTGTGATTTTATACAGCTCATACGCTTGTGCAGAGTTTGTTTGATAGAACGACTTAGGCCCCACTTTGTAACGCAAGCCCTCCATCTCCTCATAGATAAAGTCACGACCTGCATATACATGAATATCCTGGTCGAAGATTGTATCATTGCGTTTCTGGTTTACGATATATAACAGGGAAGCGACTTGAGGAAACTTTTCTTTAACAAATTCCATCAACAACTCAACCTGTCCTTCTTCAGGATATGCAAACACAACGATCACCATCATCTCCCCGGTAGACGAGATACGGATAATCAAATTGCGCAATACACCGGTGTGTTCACGCAGATCGTAGAACGTCATACCTTGACTAAGCGCAAAATCACGAATGCTGTTGCGAACTTCATTTGACGGATCTTCTTGCAAAAAACAATGATCAATATCTAAAATCTTATCAAAACGCCCTGGCACGTGAAAACCTAGCGCATTCATTTCCAATTGGGACGCATCTTCATCAACTGAAGTCAACCATTTTTTGTTGGAAAATGTATATTCTAATTTATTTCTATAGTATTCCGTTTGCGCAGAGCCCAAGATACTTTCCATCGCTGAAGTATCCACTTTCCCAATACGCGATAGGGCATTATCGACAGATTGTTGCTTGAATTTTAATTGAGCATCATAGGTCATATGCTGCCATTTACATCCACCACACACACCGAAATGTTCACAAAACGGATCTACGCGATAAGATGAAGCCTCTTTTAAACTGGTTACCCGAGCTTCCGCAAAATTCTTTTTCTTGCGCATAAGCTCCACGTCAACAACATCACCGGGAACAGCTTTTTCTACAAACAAAACCAAATCTTCGGTTTTTCCAACACCTCTACCCTCTTCGGCAATATCAATGATGGCAATATCTTTCAAGAACTTTTTCTCTTGCGGAATTCTTCTACTCATAGGGTGCAAAAATACAAATTTATACCGATTTTTCATCTGCATAAATGATTTATAGCCATTGATTATCACTGGCATAAACGAGTACCTGACGGGTATGATAAGTTTCAAGCGAATAAAATACGGGGATCAGATTCGGACATTGTTCGTACCTTATTCGGATGCGATACAGATTGTGTACCAATACTGACCAGATTCTGACCTGACTCTGAACAGGAATTATCTGTTCCGAGTCAGGTCAATAATAGTTGCAAGAGTGTTCATCTCCGAAGGTGGTACGAACACAATACGAATACAACCCGGCAACAGCATGAACGTTGCAGAGCATCATAAAAAAGTGAGCATGCAAAAAAGATAAGATGTAAACCTTTTTCAGGAATGGACATAACGTCGCGAATTAGAAAGGGATGCGCGCGTTATAACAACTTTACTGAACTGTTGCCTGAACAAGATAAGGAAGGATTTCTTTCTGAAACGAAATAAAGTTTTTCCGCACATCGGCATCTGAGACAGCCGTAAAAGCAAAAGAAAACACAATACTTTTACTGGACTTGATCAAAAAGGTTAGCTTCTCTTCGCTAATCGCTTCATTTATCTTTTCATTCTGAATGAATGTACTTAAGAGCAGAAACTCCAAATCTTCAGACAGCGTTTTTAAATATTCTTGGGCGTTTGCAGATTCCCGGATAAATTCCCAGCCGATCAATTCATTGCAAGCCGTATAGGTCAGTCGGCTTACCCGCAATATTGTAGACGCCAAAAACGAAGCCATATCATCTTCATATTTGGTTGTTTTCAAAATATCCTGCAGACTCGCACGAAGATAATCCATGAGAATGGCATGCAGGATCATTTCTTTACTATCAAAATACTTGTACACTGTCGCCTTCGCAATCTTAGCTTTTTTTGCCAATGTGTTCACACTGGTTTTATGATAGCCATTTTGACGAAAGAGCTCACGTGCTGTTCTTTTTATGGATTCAATAATATAATCTGGTTCCATATACGTTAGATCGTACGAATGTTGAAAGTCATCTACAAAGCCTAAAGACCAAAAAGCATCACATTGTTCTCTTGCCTAGTTATCGTAGAGAATAATGTGATGCCACAATCTTTACAATGAATAATTTATATTAATTCAGTCTCAAATTGAGACAAGAAACGTGTGTCATTTTCTGAGAAAAGACGTAAGTCTTTAATCACATATTTAAGGTTTGTGATACGTTCTATTCCCATACCAAAAGCAAAACCAGAATACTTTTTACTATCGATACCACAGTTATCAAGCACGTTAGGATCGACCATACCGCAACCTAAAATTTCTACCCAGCCAGAGTACTTACACAAGTTACACCCTGCCCCCTTGCAGATTGTACAGGAGATATCCATTTCGGCCGAAGGTTCAGTGAAAGGAAAATAGGACGGACGGAAACGCACTTTGGTACCTTCACCATACATCTCTTGAACAAAATGATATAACGTTTGTTTCAAATCGGCAAAAGAAACATTTTCGTCTACATATAAACCTTCTACCTGATGAAAGAAACAGTGCGCACGGGCTGATATAGCTTCATTTCTATAAACACGTCCAGGCATTATCGCACGAAATGGCGGTTTACCGGCTTCCATTAAACGCACCTGAACCGAAGAGGTGTGCGTTCTCAATGTAATGTCATTACCTTCTTGTTTTTTGATAAAGAAAGTATCTTGCATATCACGCGCAGGATGTTCCGGCGGAAAATTTAGTGCGGAGAAATTATGCCAATCATCTTCAATTTCCGGTCCTTCTGATACAATAAAGCCTAATTTCTTGAAAATTTCAACAATTTCTTTACGAACTAAAGAGATGGGATGTCTAGACCCCAGCTGAAAACCTTGACCAGGCAATGTTAAATCACCCGCTAGTTCCTGGGATTTTTGCTTCTCACCAGACCCGAACTTTTCTTGTGCTTCTTTGAATGTATTTTCTGCTAACTGCTTAAATTCATTCAACACTTTTCCCAAAGTACGCTTCTCTTCAGGCGTAACTGTTTTGAATTCATCAAAAAGATTTTTCACAATCCCTTTGGAAACCAAAAACTTCAATCTGAAATTTTCTACATCGGCTGAAGAAGCTGGCGCAAATGCCTTAATCTCTTCAGTATACTGCGTAATTCTATCTTGCAACATAATTAGAGCAAACATAGCCAAAATTTCCACCAAAAAGAAATTTTGAACTTCGACCGGGCATTAAAAACATCACAACAGAAACAGCATGCTCGCTTGGGAGAAAGGAATCAGATTATACGGCTAAAACGCTGATAAAACAAAAGAGCAGGCTTAGTTGCCTGCTCTTTTGTTTTATCGATGATTTTACAATAGTTATTATACATGTAAAGTTTTTACATAATCTCAAATTCTTCAGCTTAAAATGGTAATGGATTATCCTCCTGATCATTCTCCGTAAAATCGACCTCCACTTCCTTATCTTCGACTTTTTGCGCCTGCGTGTTTGCTGTATTACCAGCACTTACACCAGCATTCGGTTCAAAATCCGATTTACGACCTAAAAGCGTGAAGGTTTCAGCGACAACCTCTGTAGCATATCGTCTAATACCCTCCTTATCCTCATAAGTACGCGTCCGCAGTCGACCTTCAATATAAACTAACTTCCCCTTTGTTAGATATTTTACAGCCACGTCAGCCAGACCTCGCCACATTACAATATTGTGCCATTCGGTTTGTTCTACTCTTTTCCCGTCTTTGTTATACGTTTCTGATGTTGCCAATGGAAAACTGGCAACAGAGACATTACCTTCTAAATAGCGAATTTCGGGATCTTTTCCAAGATGTCCCACTAAAATGACTTTGTTAACTCCTGACATAATTTAAAAGCATAAATGGTTAAAAATTTGACCTTTCCAAAAAGGTAAAGATCAACTTGTGTTTAGCTAATTTATCTAAATCTTTTAGAAATACATAATCCCAATTGGATTTTTTTTGAATTAGATCGCCTTTTAACCGCACATCAAAAAATGTCGCGTAGATATTCTGATGACTCAGGATATGTTTTGTCTGCTGCTGTAAAACATAAAGTTGTGCATCGGGGCCGAAACAGGAAATAAACCACTCATCGCTAAGAACATCCGGGATAGACAAGCTGTAGTTAGACTCCAAAAGCGGAAACTCATATAGGTTCTGCCAAACGTCACTTGCACCGCGTTTGGACATCAGTATCCGATCGTTGTCCTTCAAGATAAAATAATTAAAGTATCTATCTTTACTTGCCTTGGCTTTAAGCTTTACAGGCAACTGCTCTACCTGCCCCTGACTCAGCGCATAACAGGAAGGACGAAACATACAGAATTCACATAAAGGCAGCTTGGGCTTACAATGGGTAGCCCCAAAATCCATAATTGCCTGATTATACAATGCCGGGTGTTTACGATCAAGATTTTCTTTAGCGATAGCTGTAAAAATCTTCTTTCCTTCTGTAGAATTGATAGGTGTTTCTATGCCATAGTATCGCGCTAGTACACGAAACACATTTCCATCCAATACCGCCTGGGCTTCATCGTTCGCAAAAGAAGATATCGCCGCAGCAGTATACTCACCTATTCCCGGAAGCGTTATTAATGTTTGATAATCTACCGGAAAGACACCCTGATACTGATCGCGAACAATTCGGGCAGCCTTATGCATGTTCCGTCCTCGAGAATAATAACCCAGACCTTGCCAAAGATGGAGAATATCATCTTCTTCTGCATTCGCAAATTCCACAACATTCTTAAATCGCTCGACAAAACGTACATAATAGGGTAAGCCCTGTTCGACACGAGTCTGTTGCAGAATAATTTCAGAAAGCCATATTTTGTAGGCATCTTTTGTTTCTCGCCACGGCAGATCTCGTTTATGCTGTCGATACCATGCTTGCAATTCCTCGCCAAATTTCATAGCGACAAAAATGCGCAATTTTTCGCTAAAACCAACATTTCATCATTCGAGGATAGGCCTACGAATGTAGGTAATCTGCTCATCAGGTTCCAAAATCGTATTTTCCAACGTGATAAAGCCCTTGTATTTTTCTTTTAGCGCCTGATAGAGACGTCCGTCATAGGAAACAGCAAATCGCCCATCTGCTTTGAGATAAACTGGCAGATGCCGATTGCCCACGTCGAAGCAGAACTCGCCCACAACTGATAGATTCTGACAATCCAACAATACACAAAGACAAGGTAAAATGTTGACCTGGATAAATAAATCACCGCGATGATAAATACACTGTCCTGAACGCAGTGCGCTGCTATCATCGCGCTGTATGCGCACCAGATTACCCTTTCTTGTTTTTCGCTGGATAACGCGCTTATTTACTTCATAATAGGAAAGATCCAAAATATCTGAATCGCGGCCCAGCTTCAATTGGTCAAAATCAGGGATAACATCAATCCATATCTCCTCGTGCAGGCTCTCCTTATGCATAATTAGTTCCTTCCACCACGACAGCTTCCATCAACTCGGGCTTACTTTTTCGACGGGGTTTGCGCTGTTCAATGACGCTGATTTCCTCGGCCTTCGATTTCTCATCTTCCGCTATCGCTTCAACTGTTGTCTCTTCCTTCTTTTCAGAAAGCTTATATTGTGTAAAATCCCAACACAATTGGCCCAACATGTGTAAGAAGTCGTACAATAACTCTCCATCAGTACCCAAAGCACGCAGGATAACCACATCTTTTGAAGCCTGTGTAAAACCATAAGAAATATCGTTGTATTCGACAGTTAAGATTTCATCCAATTCATATTTTAATTCTTGCGCAAAAAGAGCCGAGAACACAAAAGTGGCCTGATGGGTGTATCCCTCAAAAAACAACATCTTCTGTATCGGCTGACTTTTGGGCCGCAAAACCTGATTGTCAATAAAAGACAGTTTACCATTTCTAAAAATCTTGGTTTGCGTATGCAGACTATCGAACTCAAATGCCTCTTTCATGTGGATTCTACCCACACTAATAATATCCCCCCACATCAAAACCGCATCTTCAGCCAAGTGAATATGATTGCTTGCCTTGAAAATAGAATCCTTAAACGGCGTTACTGGGTGTGGAATGTAATGAAATAGGCCTCCGGCATCCACATGCACATCCGTATGTTGCTTTGCTCCCGTTTTCATGGGGTGAAGCTTATTGAAGGACTGTGTAAAAAGCTTCAATTGTGCATCTTTTTTCACACGAACATCAATATGCAAATAATCCGTATCCATAATACCAGGCGATGCACTCATGATGATCATTTCCAAATGGTTGGTCAATCCTGCAGCGCCATAATGCGTTAGTTTATAAGGTGCATTATGATAACTCTCCTTCAATCTGCTTCTGCCGTCCTCTTTGGCAACATTTAATACGATTTTGCTATCCATATACGATAAAATTTAGCCTACAGGCTCCAACAAAGCATACTTTTTGATCCATGATTTTACATCTTCCAAACCTTCTAAAGTCATTAAGTTTGTAAAAATAAATGGTCGTTCACCGCGCATGCGGATGGTGTCCTGACGCATCACTTCCAAGTCCGCATTTACATAAGGGGCAAGGTCTATTTTATTGATCAACAACAGATCCGAGCGCGTAATACCTGGCCCGCCTTTACGTGGCATTTTTTCGCCTTCAGCAACATCAAGAACGAATATGGTCAAATCGGCTAGATCCGGACTAAACGTGGCTGTCAGATTATCACCCCCACTTTCAACAAATATCAGTTCCACATCCTCAAAACGATGCGCTAATTCTTCTACAGCTTCAATATTCATCGAAGCATCTTCACGGATTGCCGTATGCGGGCAACCTCCTGTTTCAACACCAATAATACGTTCAGCGGGCAGTGCCGAATTCTGCTGTAGATACATCGCGTCCTCACGCGTATAAATATCATTCGTTACAACACAAATACTATAATCTGCCGACATCGAACGTGTCAACCGTTCAATAAGTGCCGTCTTGCCAGAGCCCACAGGACCAGCAACACCAATTTTCACGTAATTTCTCTTAGACATCTTTATTTCAATTTTTTTACGAAATGTAAATTCTCGTGTATAATTTTTCATGTTGCATGCATCGAATATCCTGAGCGATACAACAATTTCCAATTAGATCCTCATCCAGTTCGGGCTGTAATCCGACCAATTTATTAATCAAGGGCTGCAGTTTAAACAAAATCTGCTGTGCATCCATTTGGCTAATGGGAACCAGTTTGGCACAATTCGTCATAATACCATTCAAAGAATTATAATAAAAAGCGCTCAGTGCGTCTGCATAACTAATTTCCTGTGCATGGGCAAACATGGCAAATGCCATTGCATAGTGACCATGCAGTTCTTGCGCATTGATAGCCTTTAGATAAGCCGAACAACGCTTGACCGGTTTTAACTTTTCTGTTAATTTCAAAAACCGTATTCCCAATTTTTTACTGGCATCCCGAATCTCATAGGGGGCTTTGAAAGCAGTAATTAATGCATCCAGTTCAGCGATCTTTTTCTTGGTTGCTCTTGATTCACACAATTGCCAGGCCTTATGAAAAAAAGCGGCATCGTTGTAATAGAAGCTATGCTCCAATAAAGTCTGTGCATATTCTTTTGCTGTTTTAGCATCATGTACAATCTCTTTATTGATATAGGTTTCCAAGCCATAGGAATGTGTGAAGCCTCCAATCGGAAATACAGAGTCGTTAATCTGCATTAATGTCAACAATGGATTCATATGTAATCGTTATTAATTAAGTATTAAAGCCCCTTGGCCAAGGTAATTTTATGCTGGACTACAGCATACTGATGTATGCGTAAAGTATGGGTTCTTTCAATCACCCGTAACTCTTTCGTCGGTGTAAAACCGGCCCTTTCTAAGATTTCCCAGAGGGGGTTTTCATACGCTGCAATAATTTCATGTGCAGCGTTTATGAAAACAGGGATATGTTTATTGCCAATTTCGAGACATATCCGAGCCATATCCAAGAGGTTTTTGGGGCGTACAACAAGGCAAGGACAGGGCAATATTCGAACAGCGATGCGCAGGTCCTTTGTTTCAAACAAAATATCACCGTCGAACAAGGATTCCGTTCCTAAATTTTTAAAGCCTATTTCGCGGCCTGCAACAGTGAAGCCCCGGATAATACGTCTTTCCGTATCGAACCATTCGAGTTCCAAAAAATCAAGTTCAACGCCGTCCTGATCGGTGCCATCGGTCCAAATATTCCCCTTAATGTCTCTTGCTAACAACATAAATAACCAATTAGAATAAGAAGTACCGTTGGGCCATTGGAAGTTCCTTCAACGGTTCACAGGTTGCCAACACACCATCTACTGTCACTTCGTATGTTTCTGGATTAACGACGATATTTGGTGTAGCATGATTATGGACCATATCTTTTTTCATCACCGTACGACATCCCTCCACAGGCAGACATTTACGCGATAAATTCAATTTTTGAATATTTCCGTTCTCCAACGAAATTTTCGAAACGAAATTGAAGCATAGTTTTGAAACTGCTTTACCGTAATTTCCAAACATTGGCCTATAAATAATAGGCTGTGGTGTCGGAATCGACGCATTGGCGTCCCCCATTTTAGCACCCAAAATCATACCTCCTTTGATGATCAACTCGGGCTTTACACCAAATAATTCCGGTTTCCAAAGGATCAAATCGGCATACTTTCCTTTTTCAATCGAACCGATATATTGATCAATACCATGTGCTTTAGCAGGGTTGATTGTAAATTTAGATACATAACGTTTGACACGGAAGTTATCATTTTCTTTGCCTTTATCTTCAGCTAAAGGGCCGCGTTGGATTTTCATCTTATGGGCCGTTTGGAATGTACGGGAAATAACCTCTCCCACACGTCCCATCGCTTGGCTATCCGAACTCATAATGGAGAATACACCCATGTCTTGCAAAATATCTTCGGCAGCGATGGTCTGAGGACGGATACGTGAATCAGCAAATGCTACATCTTCTTTCACATTTTTATCCAAGTGATGGCAGACCATCAACATGTCCAAATGTTCTTCAGCAGTATTTACCGTAAAAGGTTTTGTTGGATTGGTAGATGCAGGGAGGATATTGGGATACATGGCGATCTTAATAATATCCGGAGCGTGTCCACCGCCAGCTCCTTCCGTGTGGAAAGTATGGATTACACGACCATCTATGGCGGCAACAGTATCTTCCAGGAAACCGGCTTCATTCAACGTGTCGGTATGGATTGCGACTTGTACATCGTATTTATCAGCAACTTTCAATGCCGCATCAATTGTTGCCGGAGTAGCCCCCCAATCTTCATGGATTTTGACGCCCAGTGCTCCAGCTTCAATTTGTTCTTCGATAGGTTTAGTGGTCGATACGTTACCTTTTCCGAAAAAGCCAACATTGATAGGAAGGTTTTCAAAAGCTTCAAACATACGCTCGATATACCACTTTCCTGAAGTCACTGTCGTGGCCAGTGTTCCGTCGGCTGGTCCCGCACCGCCACCAATGAACGTGGTTACTCCAGAATATAGGGCTGTTTCAATCTGTTGCGGCGAGATAAAGTGAATGTGCGTATCAATACCGCCGGCAGTTAGTATATAGCCTGCTCCCCCATGTACTTCCGTAGACGCACCGATGATCATGCCCTCGGTTACACCATCCTGTACATCTGGGTTTCCAGCTTTACCAATACCGACAATTTTACCATCCTTAATTCCGATATCACCTTTTACGATACCCCAGTGGTCGATGATAATGACATTAGTGATGCAAAAATCCAATACCCCCTCATCACGCAAGGCACGGGCAGATTGTCCCATACCGTCACGAATGGTTTTACCACCGCCAAACTTGTTCTCTTCTCCGTAAACATTGAAATCTTTTTCAATTTCAATGAAAAGCTCTGTATCTGCCAGACGAACCTTATCTCCAGTGGTGGGTCCAAAAAGAGCAGCATATTTGTCTCTTGGGATATAAAGTTCCCCATCAACATATTTTACAGATGATTTATCTAAACCTAGTTTATCTAAACCAAGCGCATGTAGACCAACAGTAGTTCCCAACGTGGTGAGTCCTACGACTTTAATCCATTCGCGTCTATTCCATCCTCCCATAGTTACTTCGATTGTCTGAATTTTAATTTTTTCATTTTATCAATGGCTTTGCTTTTCACCGATTGATCTGTATACTTACCATTTGTCAATCCATTAAAACCGTGGATTTCCTTACTTCCGCCAAATTCAACCAGAACAACTGATTTTTGTTCCCCTGGTTCAAAACGAACAGCGGTACTGGCTGGAATATTCAAGCGCATCCCAAACGCTTTCTCTCTGTCGAAGGAAAGCAACTTGTTGGCTTCAAAGAAATGATAGTGTGAACCCACCTGAATAGGTCGGTCACCTTCATTTTTCACAACGATGCTTGTGGTTCTGTGCCCAACATTAGCTTTGATTTCCTCTTTTTTTAAAATGTATTCTCCTGGAATCATATCATTCAATATTTATTAACGAATAGGATCATGGACAGTCACCAATTTAGTACCGTCCGGAAAAGTTACTTCGATCTGAACATCATGGATCATTTCGGGGACTCCTTCCATGACTTGGCTCCTTTTCAATAAAGTAGTACCATAAGACATTAAGTCCGCCACAGACCTCCCGTCCCTAGCCTCCTCCATGATCTGGGCACTGATGTAAGCGATACACTCTGGATAATTTAATTTTACCCCGCGTTTCAATCGCTTAGCCGCCAATTCGCCGGCCAAATGCAACAGCAGCTTTTCTGTTTCTCTCGGTGTTAAACGCATAAAAAAATAGTTATTTGTTAATTTGTTAAAGGAATTATTATAAAACTGGAATGGTAAAATATGCCCCAAAGGCTAAGCGGTTGTACTGACTCTTGGCCATATCCATATAGTCCTTATAGTTTACGGTGTTACCGACGTAACCTAGATAGAACCGAAGATCCTGGTTATGAAACGGCTTATGTTGCAAAGCCGCAAAATAGGTCCAGTTTTGGCGAAAATTCTTGCCGAGTTGCTTATCATCCCGCGATCCCGCAATCTCATAGCCACCTTTCAACGCCAGCTCCCATTTTTTACTCAAAAATTGATCATAGCGCAGTATGGCAGAGCTGTAGTTTACATCTTTGGCCAATACACGGTTCTCGCCAGTTCGACCATAAAATTCGTTGATCGCGGAAGATGCAATCATTGCATGATCGACAGCAAGATAAGAGTACTGTAAATCAAGATATAGCATCTGCTTTGCTGTTTTGAATTTATTCGCTAATGAAATGGCATGATTGGTATGTCCCTTTGCGAACTGAGCGATGTTGTAAGACCATTTCGTATTAAAACGTTTGTCCATAAATGCACCCACCCATGTGAAATAGGCTCCCATAGGCACAGTAGAGCGTTCCAAATCACCTACAGCAAAACCATTTTTTGTATGAAGCTCCATAAAACTATCATTGGTTGTGTTGTAAACTTGGGCATGCAACGAATGATTCGGGTTGACTTCATAGGATAACATTCCTCCGACGACGAAGAGATTCAATATACGGTCTACATAGTCTGTGAACTTATATTCGTAAATTGGGTTATTTTCGAACTCATAACTCCCGACCATTGCACTTTGTTTACCGGCCGTAACAGACCATTTGAGATCCTTGCCAAACTTGTACTTAATATAAGCCATATCCAAGGCACGCGATCCATTATCCTGACTCGTTGGAGCAAATGACCTATTGAGGCGAAAACGTACTTTATAGGATAATCGATCATTGTATTCCCCGCTCATCAGAATACGGGCGTCATCAAGGTTTGCTTTTGCTTGAGAAGCACCCTCGCCATTGTCCGTTTGCAGACCTGCTCTTAACAGGACATCCAATTGAAATGATTTTGCTCTCGCGGGTTCTTTCAGTAGCAAGCTGCTTCTCTGTGCCTGAACAGAGTCCGTTTGGACCTGCTCCTGCGCATGCAATGATGCTACGCCAATCCCAAGTGTTGTAAAAAGTAAACGTGTTTTTTTCATCCTTATAGTGTATTCCTCTAGGGTAAAGAAGCCATCCCGCAGTTTCAAAACAGAATTCGATTCAAAACAACAAGATAGATCCATGCTTTATACTTATCTCCGGTACAAGTATATCACAGCCACCTAAAAATGGAATAAGGATGAGATTAAAATGAAATTAGAAAGGAGTTTTTGGGATTGTAACAACGACCAAAGTGCCTTGACCTTCCGCTGAATGGAGGAGCAATTCAGCACCATGGAGGTCAAAGATATTTTTGGCTAAAACAAGCCCCAAACCATTGCCATAGATATCACCGACATTAGAAGCACGGTAAAAAGAGGTAAAAATATGTGGCTGGTCTTTTTTAGGAATACCGATCCCTTGATCAAACACTTTTATCGTAATATTTTTGCTATCGCTACTTATTGCTACGCCAACCTGCAGTCCATTGCCGTACTTAAATGCATTTGAAATAATATTGCTAAAGGCAATAAAAAACAGATCCGGATTCGCCAAAACCGTAAGTTCATCACTATCTTCCGGGATTTCCGTTAGATCAAAAGAAAGCTTGAGGTCCTTATGAATACTTTTTTCCGCTTTATAAATTTCATAGAGTAACTCGTCAATTCGAATAATTTCTTTATTGTCCACTTCCCCCTTGAAACCCATGCGAGATAGCTGCAAAAGATTATTGATAATCAACTCCATTTTATCCGCATATTTTGCGATAGTCTCCAGGGAATAATAGGCTTCATGCTCTTTCGACAAGAGCTGTTGCGCCAATTCGGCTTCTCCCCCAATAATTGTAAGTGGGGTTTTTAGCGAATGTGAGGCATTTCCGATAAAACTCTGTTGCGATTGAACCGAAATATCCAATCGGTTAAGCATTGAATTTAAGTTCGCAATCAAAACACCCAATTCATCTTTGCTATTACTGAATTTACTGAACAGGCGATGGTCTAAATGGGCGATATCAACTTTATCTAAATCATTGTTGATATCTTTAATAGGTTTCAATAATCGGTCAGCAAAGTAAAAAGACATGAGTACGATTAAAAAAATCGCCAAAATCCCACCTGTGATCAGTGTCCGATCCAATTGACACTGTTCCTCATGACCGTAATCATCGATCCCTTCCGATACAACAATCAAATTCTCGTGGTGAAGATGATCTTGAAAGAATACCGCTACAAAAGCAGTCTTACCATGCATGTATCTTCCCTTTCCATGGCGAATTACGTCGGTATAGAATGTTTCGGGCATGGGCAACTCAGGCCGCATTTGAACACGATCACTTCCTTTAACAACACGAATAAGATGGTCTGTTCCCTCAGATAACTGTTTCAGGTATTTACGTTTTACCTGAATATAGAGCGCTCTATTTTCATCCTTCTGATGGACGATGTGATCTCCAACAATCACGGCATTCTCTTCTAGCCGATGAAAAAATTTAGTTTGCAGACTGTCGTACGTGAAATAAGACACATAAATGGCAAAAACAACAAGCAGCAGGGTACTGATGATCGAAAATAGAAGAACTATTTTGGTCCTAATTTTCATGACGGATTACATAGCCCATACTAATCACTGTATGGATAAGTTTACGCGAAAATTGTTTATCGATCTTTTTCCGAAGGTAATTCACATATACGTCAACAACATTGGTACTTAAGTCAACATCCATACCCCATACTTCCTCCAGGATATCGATCCGGCTCAATACCTTATTTCGATTGAGCATTAAAAATTCAAGTAGACGAAATTCAGTAGCGGTAAGAATAATAGGAGAATTGGCACGTTGAACCGATTTGCTGTCTCTATCCAATTGAAGATCGTCAAATACCAATATATTTTTCTGCTCGGTCACTGTTTTGGATTTGCGGCTGTAGCGGCTGATTCGAGCCTTTAATTCCTCTAAACGGAAGGGCTTCGTCAAGTAATCATCCGCATCCCTGTCAAATGCCTCGACGATGTCCTCCGTTTGATTTAATGCCGTCAAGATAATAATAGGGACTTCGTTGTTTGACATCCGAATGTTTTTACAGACATCCAAACCATTCATACCAGGCAACATTACATCCAACAGGATGAGGTCATAATGATTCAATCCCGCCATTTTTAGACCAGTATAACCGTCCATAGCAATACTAATATGATAGCCTTCTTCTTTTAAGCCTCTTTCGATCAATGATATGACAGATGGTTCGTCCTCAATTAGTAATAGTTCCACAGGTATCTCTTTTAAACAGTAAAAAATTCGAGGTTTGTAAAATACAAAATTAACATGTCACCTTTTCTCAAAAAGCTACATTCTTAAATTATTTTCGCTTTTTCTTGACGATTATATGATAATAACACATAAAATAAGTATAAAAACACATACACCCTCAAGATCCCTTAACCACCGCCATGACATCAATTTACTTCAAGTGGTATAGCGATATACCGCAACTCAAAACCTCTACTTAAAAGAATCAGACTATTCTTAACACTTGAAACTTAGCACAGACCAAAAACCGGATTTAAGCATTCGAATACAATAATATCTATTTTTGAAAGAATTTCCACAAATAACGAAAGATTATTTCAAAAATCAATTGAATTTCAATATTTTTGTAGCTCAAAATCACACAATGAAACAATTTATCCTTTGTTTACAGCTGGCATTTTTACTCCTTATAGGACAAGGACATGCTCAGGAGAAACTATATAAAATTTCATACCAATTTGCTGATCCTGAAACGGGAACAGATACGGCATCTTCAGAATTCATCAAAATATTGGCTGGAAATAAGGAAGCGTTAATGCAGGCCTTCATCGCGAAAGACCAGATGCGAATTGAAAGTCTATTATTCGGAAAATCGATACAGATCAGCAATATCCGCGAAGGCAGTTCTTTTCTACTGGATGAAATAAATAAAACCTATACCGCAACAGAACTGGCTACGGGCAAACTCATTGAGACTTCCGCAAACGAAGGCGATAATTATGCCTATTCAGGGGATTTTGAGATCAGCTTAATTCCTAATCAAAAGAAAATAATTGCAGGAATTACCTGCGAAAAAGCAACATTCAATCTAACAGGTAGTCAAGATCCACAAACGGAAATTACCGTTTGGTATGCACCCAAATTACCAAAGTTATACTGGGGCACTTACGATTATCTCGAAAAAGTACCTGGGGCAGCGCTCTATATCGGATCGGCGGGTTTAGGAATTCAGGCCACTAAAGTCGAGGAGATAACATTCGACCAATCGCTCTTTGAAGTCCCAGCAGATTACGAAGAAGGTGAAGCTACAGATGAAGCTGTAGATTCCACGTTAAACGACCATCTATCTTGGTATCAAGATTCCAGCACATCATATTTTGGTGTACAGGACAGCTTAGGAAACAAATTAACACCAGCAAAATATACGGCAATATATAGCTATGTAGGAGACTATGCCATCGTAAACGATGCAGCGCAAATGTTTGGCTTGATAGATCTCCATGGCAAAGAAGTTATTCCATGTCAATATGAATCGCTCAGTTTAGAAACCGAAGGCGGTCCTGTGGTTTATATGAGCGATCTTAAGTATGGACTTCTGGATACAAACGGTAAAATATTGCTGAAGGCGAAGTATGACTTTATTTCAGTACCTAGCCCAGCATATGGACTTTTTACGGAAGGAGAATACACGGGTATTATTGATCAAAAAGGCACCGTTTTACTTCCTGCCAAATATGAGACCATTTCAGATTATCGCGATAATCTCGCGTTAATTATAGTAAACCAATCCTACCAGCTTATTAATAAAACGGGGCACAATCAACTTAAGACGAACTATGAATTTCTGTCTTTTGCAGGAGAGAAACTTCTTTTGGCCTTTAAAGACGACAAGTACGGATACATTGATTACACAGGAAAAGTCGTGGTCCCAATTAAATTTCAGAATGCCCAAGATTTTGAAAACGGGCTAGCGCTTGTAACAGAGGATCTAGGGAATTTTTACTATATTGACACAAAAGGGAAGTTTATCAAGAAATATGAAGAGTAATCCACAGACATTCCACTTGTCGACATTGCATCGTGGAAAATACATGTTAATCTTGCTGGTTTCAATCTTTTTGATCGGAATGGTCATGTCTAAAGTTCCCATACAAGAAATTCTCAAGATTATTGTTGCTCTTTTAATGATCCCTTTAGCACTGTATTTGGCCATAAAGTGTTCGACTTTATCATCGACTTGGGTCTTGGACGAAAATACACTGCAGATAAGCAATGCTAAAAAAACAATCGTTTTCCCTCTGAATAATATTTCTCATATCAGGAATCTTAAACGTTCTGGCGGAAACCTGATCATTATCAACCAAAACAAAGGACCGGCTTTTCGTACTTGGCGCAACAAATTATTTCAAAAAGAAGATGATCTTCCTCTGCTAACCGAAGCCCTAAAGACCGCAGACATCGAATATTACGACCTATAAATTCTTTCTTCCTTCGGTAACATTTGTTACAGGCTTTTGCAAAGGCAGTATGTACCTTTGTAACATCACTTAAGAACATTGTTATGCTATTGGAATACATTAAACAACCGTGGCCCTGGTATATTTCAGGACCTTTAATTGCGCTGGTCATGTACCTGCTGCTCAAACAGGGGAAGGATTTTGGCATGTCCAATAACCTACGTACCATGTGTACTGTATTAGGTGCCGGAAAAACTTCCTCTTTTTTCAGATTCGATTGGAAGACCCAATCATGGAATTTATTGGTGGTACTCGGGACAGCCATTGGCGGTTTTATTGCACATCATTTTCTGAGCGATGGCACTGCAAGCCAGATTAATCCCAAAAGTGTTGCCGATCTAAAAGAGCTGGGTATTATCGACCAACTACAAGGCTACCTTCCTGAATCCATATTCGTTTTCGACGGATCTTTGTTTCAGTTTCTAATTTTAAGTATTGGCGGTGTATTGATTGGATTTGGAACACGCTATGCTGGTGGATGTTCATCAGGCCATGCTATTTCTGGACTTAGCAATTTTCAGCTTCCTTCTTTGATTGCCGTTATAGGTTTCTTCCTAGGCGGGATCATCATGGTTCATTTTTTATTCCCACTAATTTTCGCATAAATGAAAGCACTAAAATTTATTTTCATCGGTATATTGTTTGGAATCATCTTATACAAATCGGAGGCCGCGTCATGGTATAGAATCTACGAAATGTTTCAATTTCGTTCCTTTCATATGTATGGCATCATCGGTACAGCACTGACCACAGCAATTATAATCGTACAGATCATCAAGAGAAAGCGAATCAAAGATAGTAACGGGATGCAAATAGCATTCTATGACAAAGACAAAAGTATTACACGATACCTGGTCGGAGGAACAATCTTTGGCTTGGGATGGGCATTGACAGGTGCGTGTCCGGGCCCCATGTTTGCCCTAATCGGTGCCGGTTATTGGACTATTGGAATCGTCCTTCTTTTTGCTTTGTTAGGTACTTGGCTTTATGGGCTGTTGCGCAATAAGTTGCCGCATTAAGTTGAACAGACTTTGTTATGAAACTACCTCATATATCCGAAATCTGAGGCCTGTACCTGGAGTTTAAATTTTAGAAAGAGAACATGGAATTAATATTTATAGCTGGTTTTATATTAGCTGTTCTGGTCGGGCTATCAATGGGCTTGATGGGTAGCGGCGGAAGTATTCTAACATTGCCCGTCTTTGTTTATATTTTTCATATAGAACCTCAATATGCATTGGACTATTCGCTGTTTTCTATAGGAATATTAGCCTTGGTCGGATCAATTTCTCCGTTGAAAAAAAGAGAAATTGATCTGAAAACTACGGCCATTTTTCTCTTTCCATCGCTAATTTCTGTCTTTCTGACCAAGCGTTATCTGCTTGTAGCCATACCAGAGTCATTTCACCTGGGCGAAATAGCGGTTTCCAGAAACCATATCATCATGTTACTTTTCTCGATGGTGATTCTGATTTCTGCAACAGCAATGGTGCGAAAACGTAAACAGGTTCAGCACGATCAATTCAGAAGCGGAATTGGTCAGATTTTCAACGTTGTCCTCGTCGGATTGCTCGTCGGTATCATGACTGGCTTGGTGGGCGCGGGAGGAGGCTTTATCATTGTACCTGCCCTCGTTTTGCTCTTAGGAATCCCACTTAAACAGGCCATTGCCACTTCGTTGTTTATCATCGGTTTAAACGCTTCATTCGGTTTGATCGCGAATTATCAGTTCCTGGAACATATGAATTGGTTTATATTGGTTACCTTTACGTTAATCACTTTAATAGGCCTCCAAATTGGTTCCAAATGGAAAGACAAATTAGATGCAGCAAAATTGAAAGGTATTTTTGGGTACTTTTTAATTAGTATTGGCATCCTAATCTTTGCTTTCGAATTCATTCAATTTGTAAATCATTAAAATCACACGCTATGTTTTTTCAACACATTTTTGAGTCATCTTTAGCACATTCAAGTTATATCATTGGTTGTCAAGCCAAGGGTGTCGCTATTGTCATTGACCCTAAAAGAGATGTAGACAGCTATCTTGAGATTGCACAAAAGAATAATCTGACCATAACGCATATTGCGGAAACACATATCCATGCCGACTACCTTTCAGGTACGCTAGAGTTAGCCGCATTGACAGACGCCCAACCTTATCTATCCGATGAAGGTGGAGAAGATTGGCACTATGAATTCCCACATATTGGATTAAAACATGGCGATCAATTTCACGTTGGAAATCTGATTTTCCAGGTTATCCATACACCCGGACATACGCCCGAGAGTATCAGTTTTGTATTGATTGATACGCCTGCAACCATGGAGCCGGTCATGCTATTTACAGGTGATTTTGTGTTTGTTGGCGATATCGGACGCCCAGATCTGTTGGAAAATGCAGCGGGAATGGTCGGAACCAAGGAAATTGGGGCCCACCAAATGTACCGATCGTTACAACATTTCCTGACGCTACCTGATCATATTCAGGTATGGCCCGCGCATGGGGCCGGATCCGCTTGTGGAAAGGCGCTGGGTGCAGTTCCGAGTTCAACGGTTGGTTATGAAAAAATACGCAACTGGGCACTTCAATACCAAAACAACGAAACAGCCTTCGTGGAAGAACTATTATCAGGACAGCCCGAACCGCCACGCTATTTTGCCACGATGAAAAAACTCAACAAAATAGCGCGGCCATTGCAAACGGCAGTTCCTCAGTATAACAAGTTATCAAACGAAACTTTTCTGGATTTATACCACCAAGGAACAACCGTCATTGATACACGCTACAAGTTTGACTTTGCCAAAGGGTATCTCCCCAATAGCATCAATATTCAGAACAACAAAACATTTAATACCTGGGCTGGCTGGATCCTTAATTACACAGATCCGTTTATACTCATTGTAGCGGAAAGTCAATTGGACGACATTGCCCGCAAGCTTATGCGCATTGGATTGGATCAAGTCGCTGGATATATTACGCCAGATACGATCCCTCATTTGGGAATTGAATTGGAGCACCAGCAACTCATCGGTTTCGAAGAGATGAATAGTGTATTGGGCAGATCCGATATCCAAATACTTGATGTACGCAATTCTAGTGAGTTTGCAGAGGGGCATTTACCCCATGCGACTCATATCTTTGTCGGTACAATTGCAGACAATCTCCACAAAATTGACCAAAACAAACAGCCGTACCTGCACTGTCAGTCTGGAGACCGCGCAACAATAGCAGCATCCATATTAGCAAAAAACAGTATTAAGGACGTCAAAATTTACAGTCCTTCCATCAATGAATGGAAATCAAAGGGCGGAACTTTGGTACAATAACCTTAAAAAAAAGATCCCAGAATAAACATTCCTGGGATCTTTTTTTAGAGAACCAAACGATACCATCGAATTTGAGCTGCCAATGCATGATAAGGAGCAACTCAACTCGGCAGTATATTTCGTTTATAGACTATTTCTATTGATCCGCAAGAATTCGATAACCTCATCCTTCTTCTCTTCCATCTTGCCTTTCTTTTCGGTAAATTGATGATTATAGATGGTCAGATACTGATGGTCGTCCGTTTCAGATTCATATAATTCGGCCGTAGCAAAAGAGAAATGCTCTTCTTCATCTGAAAGATGATCATACACATAGGCAAAATCATGATTCCCCAAGGAGCTTACTACGGCATCTTTATCCGCCACGAATTTCAACCTTCCGGGCAATGTCCGCTTATTCATCCATACTTCGTCTTTTTCAGAAAAAGGATAAATAGTAATACCGCGGAAAGCCATAATAAGCGGCGTAATCAGAATAATACCCATCTCAATCGCCCAAACGGCCCACAACATACCACCCGAAACCGGGCTCTTTTTCAAGGTAAAGGTACCGACTTCGTTTAAACCTTGCATCGCTTCCCAAATAAATGAAGGGTGTAAGAAAAAGGCTTTGAACCCTTCCAGATTGAAAGATGATTTTACCCAGGTATCTCCGCCCATGGTTCCCTCCGCATTGTACATCAGCGAAACGAAAAGAGCCCATTGCGCATAAAAGGCTAAAAGCGCGACTAGCAAAGTAATCAATAGTGCAATGCCCTTATTTCTTAATTTCCATTTTTTGAAACAGAAATTCAGCACATAGAATATTCCAGCACCAAATCCCAATGTAATAAATACATTAAAATAAATAATAGGGATAAACCACTGCAAAGCGATGTAAACAATTGCCAATACAACAGCACTGATTGTTCCTAGCACAAGAGATCCGATAAATGCCAAAGCAGGAGCCTTTCCCGAGGGCTTATAATATAGATTTTCCATAAAAACAGTAAAATTGATTTTTAACTTAACAGTTAAATTCCCTAACCAAAACCAAGCCAATTCCTAAAGAACAGTCAACTTTCGTCAAGATTTGATGACATTAACTTCGTTACATTCGTTTAAGTGCCATTTATTGAGACAATTTTGTAAGTTTGGGGCATGAAAATCAAAATAATATCCTTTTTTACACTTGCATGTGTATTGAATATTTGGGGGGCAGTAGCGAAGGCCCAAAGAAAAGGATTCTGGCAACAGAAAGTTGACTACCATATGGATGTCAACGTGGATGAAAAAGCATATCAGTACGATGGAAAAATGACCTTGAAGTACAGCAATAATTCAGGGCAATCACTTAAAAAAGTATATTTCCATTTATATTTCAATGCTTTTCAACCAGGATCGATGATGGATTACCGCTTAAAAAACATCAGTGATCCAGACAAGCGCATGGTGACCAACCTTGGCACAAAAGAAAAGCCGGTATATCAAAGCCGCATTGGAGAGCTTAAGACCAATCAAATTGGTTATCAAAAAATCAAAAGCTTAACAATGAATGGGGCTAACGCATCATTTAAAATTGACGGAACGATCTTGGAGGTCGCTTTACCAACTCCTATCCAAGATGGCGAAACAGCACGTTTTGATATGGAGTGGACCGCACAAGTTCCGGAACAAATCAGAAGAACTGGCCGGAATTCTGCCGAAGGTGTAGCATTATCTATGGCGCAATGGTATCCGAAGATGGCCCAATTCGATGAATTCGGCTGGCATTTGGATGAATATACAGGTCGTGAATTTATTGCTCCTTTTGGCAATTTTGACGTCACCATACACCTCAATAAAAATTATGTTGTTGGTGCCTCAGGTGTTCTTCAAAACCCATCAGAGGTCAAAGGTTATCAACAGAAAGCGAAAGTAAAAGCCATCGACAATAAAGCGACCTGGCACTATAGAGCCCAAAATATCCATGATTTTGTCTGGGCCGCAGACCCCAAATTTGTTGTGGATTCCGCTTCAAGTAAAAATGGTATAAAAGTATATACCGTATTCTTGCCAACTGACAAAGAAGTTATTTCAAATTGGAAAACGGCAATAGGCCTTTCTACCGAATTCTTTGACTTCTGTAGTGCGAAGTTTGGTAAATATCCATGGCCAACTTATACCATCATTCAGGGTGGCGATGGTGGTATGGAGTATGGCACAGCTACTCTGATCACAGGCGGCCGCAATCTAAAAAGTCTTGTTGGTGTCATATTCCATGAATCGGCACACTCCTGGTACCAACAATTGTTTGGGATCAATGAAACCGTAGATGAATGGTTTGATGAAGGTTTCACCTCCTATGTCGAAGAGTTGGCCATGCAACATATCTTTGAAAAAAGAGGTGCTATTGCCTCTAACCCACAAATTGCCGCCTACCGTGGCTACTATAAATTGGCTCTTTCAGGTAAAGAAGAACCGATGAGCTTACTGGCAGATTATTATAACACCAACTACGGCTACAGCAACGAAGCATACAACAAAGGTGCCGTGCTTGCAGAACAGTTGGGTTATATTATTGGTCAGGAAAATTTGGAAAAAACCTTCCTGAAATTTTATGACATCTGGAAATTTAAACATCCGACACCAAATGATTTTAAACGCGTTGCTGAAGAGGTTTCCGGTATAAACTTAAAATGGTATTTCAATCTGTTTATCCATACAACACGTCAAATTGATTACGCCATCGAAAAAGTAACAGACACCGACATTTTATTGGCTAATAAGTCAAATTTTGCCATGCCACTGGATGTTCTGGTAGAATACACAGATGGAAGTAAAGAACTATTTTATATTCCTTTGCGTGAAATGCGGGGAGAAAAACCGGAAGAACATTTTGACATATACAAAGGTGTTAAAAGGACCGTGCTTGAAGATTGGTTTTGGACCAAACCCGACTATACTATCCATGTGTCGAAAACACCAAAAGCGGTAACTATTGATCCTTCACTACGCTTAGCGGATGTAGAATCGGCAAACAACAGTTTTAGCAAATAACTCGTAGATTCCCATTATCTGAACAGATCGGGGTAAAAAAAGCTTCCAAACCACTTCACATATACCTGGTTTGGAAGCTTTTTTTGCTAATCACCTCACCTGAATCAAGTACTCTTAAGAGGAATAACCATATTCCATGTGCGTTCAAATTGATAGGGCGCCGAACCATCTCCCGTAGCAGCAAACAAATGCGTAGGTTTCCCATTTTCAAATAATAAAAACGGTCGTTCAAAATTCGCCTGATGACTCGTTGTGCCATCATCCCATTGAATTGTTTTAGAATAAGCTTTTACAGACTTTGAAAGATGCCAATCTATACCATCTTTGGAATAAGCGTGTATCCCGCCCCCCTCTTCACCGCAGATCTTTCCGTAACGGTCCTTCATAATAAGTTCAAACTGCTGACCATTATGCCACACAAATGGATCTTCTACATCATTTTCATGGTTTTGGTCCGTATGGAATGAAAAAATGGGTTTTTCCGACAAACGGCGATAAGGTCCGAGAAAAGAATCTGCTTGTGCAGCTCCCAATAGAAGTGGCGGATTATAATTTAGTGGGGAAGATTTATACACTAAATAAACCTTTCCGTTCGGTAAGACAACTGGCGAAGGGTTTGATGTAATGGAGGCATCCCATTCTCCTTTCCGCGGATTCAGAATCGGTTGATCAACTCGTTTCCATGGCCCTGCAATTGATCTGGAATAGGCCATCCCAATACGTTTATGCATCCAGGCTTTCTGGCCTAGGCCCGACTCCCATACATTTTCTGTAAAAGCAGGAGTTGGCTCATCATAATTATTGCCAAAGTAATAAAGTACATAATAGTCACCGCTTTTTACAATGCGCGGATTGTGTGTTGTACAACCATCAAAATATTGCTTCCCCCGAGCGGGCAAAACAACTTCAACAAATTCGTATGGCCCTTCAGGGGTATCTGAAATAGCCCTGACGACTTCTGAGTTTGTGACCCAATTACCAAAACCATATTGTTTGCTCCAACGCGAAGCAAACATATGATATCGTCCATCCTCTCCTTTTATAACCGAAGGATCCCAAATCCAATAATCTTTCATCGCAAATCCGCCGCCTTTTGGTGCCGGTAACAACCGATCGATAAAAGAGTCCTGATTATTAAAAGAGTCTTTAGGAATAGCCCCAAACGCATATCCATGGTTTGAAAACAGGAAGAGGCCGGAAAAACCGGCAACGTTTTTTAGAAAGTCTCGACGGGAGGTTTTCATACATTTTACTTTTATTAGAAGAAAATAATTCGTTTTCTAATCTATTTGATCGGCTCCCATGAAATAATTTACACGAGGCTGATACCCACAATTTTTTAGAAAGAAACTCTTGAATTCACTTTCCTTCATCAGACATGAGGTGTTATATTGGTACTTCTACAAAAATATCGACAACAAGATAACGAATAACCAGCTCGTTGTCAACCTTCTTGTGGATGATTCTTCCATCCTATTGCACTTTCTTTTTAAATCCTTTAATGAACTGCGGAAAAGTCCAACAGCTATCTTACCCGGAATTTATTCGGCTAGTGGCTACCGGAAATAGTTAAACCTATAAATTCCTCTTGCATCTAGGCATAAGTCTAGAAAAGATTTCAGGTATGCATACTCGAAAGAAGAAAAAATAAGGAGCGATTTGGTCAGGTCTTGGTATATTTGTCCCCATGATTTATGTCCATATTCCCTTCTGTAAACAGGCTTGTCATTATTGTGACTTCCATTTTAGCACTTCACTACAATACAAAAGTGAGATGATCAATGCCATACGACGGGAAATTGAACTCAGGGCATCCTATTTGGAAGACAAAAAGGTCGAATCGATCTATTTTGGTGGCGGTACCCCTTCCTTACTGGAAGCGGATGAGATCGCCCAGATCATCGATACGATAGGGAAGCATTTTGACATCGCAAATCATGCTGAAATTACACTGGAAGCTAATCCCGACGATTTAAATGCCGCCAAAGTAAACAGTCTACGGAATACAGTAATCAATCGATTCAGCATAGGCATACAGTCTTTCTTTGAAGAGGATCTTAAATGGATGAACAGAGCACATAATCAACAAGAAGCACTGGCTTCAATTATGCGGGTGCAAGATGCGGGCTTTGAAAATATTACCTGTGATCTTATTTATGGCTATCCGTTACTGACTGACGAGAAATGGCGCCACAATATGCAACAGCTGATTGACTTTGAAATTCCCCATATTTCTTCGTATTCCATGACTGTAGAAAATAAGACAGCATTGGATCACTTCATTAAAAAAGGCTTAAGTCCAGCAATTGATTCGGATCAGGCCGCAGATCAGATGAGTCTCCTTATCCATACATTGAAAGCTGCGGGATATGAACAATATGAAATTTCCAATTTTGCAAAAAATGGCCTTTATGCGCGTCACAATACAAATTATTGGAAAGGTAAACATTATCTTGGTATAGGCCCTTCGGCACATTCGTTCAATGGAATTTCCAGAGCCTGGAATGTTTCCAACAACGCGAAATATATGACCGCAATCAATTCAAACCAACTTCCCCTGCAAATTGAGGAGCTTTCAACATTGGACCAAATCAACGAAAGTATCATGACTTCGCTGAGAACCATGTGGGGGCTCGATTTGATTGCGCTGGAAAGTAAATTCGGGCAATCTATCAAAAACCGCGTATTAAAGGATGCAGAGCCATTTCTGGAAGAGGGCAATCTTGTTTTGGAAGAAAGTAAATTACGTTTAACGGATGCAGGTAAATTAATGGCCGATCATATCATGTCCGACCTATTTGTTATAGAAGATTAATAAATAAAATAGATAAAAATTACAAAAACAATAATAACAACCGTGTTTATGTTTTAAATATTACGAAAATAAAAATATAGGTTATTTTTTTTGGCTCTTTGTGCTATGTTTGCAACATAATCTATTATAACATTATTATGTCACACAAGCCATCTTTTGACTTAGAGATCAAAAGTTACAGAGAGCAACAAAACGCTGCCGTAAGCTTAATTCAAATTGTCAGTAACCTGTGGTATAACCGCGCTATTGAACTTGTATTTTTTCGAAATCAACTCATTGATGTAAAATCGAGTTCAATTCTTAATCTGGTCAAGGAAAGCGTCCTCCTTACCGAAGAGCCATTCGATATTTTTGACACTCTTCAGGTGGCACAGGAATTGGAAAAGCTCACCCTATCTCCTGCACGTATCGATATCGGAAAACTTACCTTACAGGTCAAGAAACAGGCAATTGACAACAACGACCTGCCGAGTTTTATAACAAATGAATTAAAGGACATCAATCAACAAGCGGAATTAAAACCACGCGATGTTGTTCTTTATGGATTTGGCCGTATCGGCCGTTTACTCGCCCGAGAGCTTATGCATAAAGCCGGTGCCGGACAGCAGCTTCGCCTTCGTGCCATTGTAACCCGGGACGCCAATGACAGCAAGTCCATATTGAAAAGAGCGACACTATTAAAAACAGATTCCATACATGGTGCATTCGAGGGCGACATACAGGCCGACATTCCTAATCAGGCACTTATTATCAATGGTATCACTGTCAACCTTATCTCAGCCAAACAGCCAGAAGATATCGATTATACCGAGTATGGAATACAGCATGCTTTGGTCGTCGACAATACGGGCGCTTTTCGAGATGAGCAAGAACTAAGTCGTCACCTGCAATCCAAGGGTGTCGCCCAAGTTTTATTAACAGCACCGGGGAAAGGTGTTCCAAATATCGTATATGCAGTCAATGAAAATAATATTGACTTGCAAAAGCATGCGATCTTTTCCGCTGCTTCCTGTACGACGAATGCAATATCCCCTATTTTGGCGGTGCTTGAAAATAAAATAGGCATTGAAAAAGGACATATCGAAACCATACATTCCTATACCAACGACCAGAATCTTGTCGACAATATGCACAAAAAGTCCAGACGGGGTCGTGCTGCGGCGCTCAATATGGTGATCACAGAAACTGGAGCGGGCGCTGCTGTTTCAAAAGTATTGCCATCGCTAAAGGGCAAACTGACCTCCAATGCCATTCGCGTTCCCGTGCCAAACGGATCATTGGCAATTTTAAATCTCGAAATTAAAGCCAAAACTACGGTCGACGAAATCAATGCACTTTTAAAAGAGGCATCTCTGCAGGGTGACCTGGTCGAACAGATTAAATTTTCTAAAGATCATGAACTCGTTTCTTCGGATATTATTGGTTCCACTGCCACCGCAATCGTGGATGCTCCAGCGACGATCGTTTCGGGAGATGGCAGGAATGTTATTTTATATGTCTGGTACGACAATGAATACGGATATTCCCATCAGGTGATGCGCTTATCGCGTCACATTACCGGTGTAAGAAGATATACCTATTATTAGGAGGCAGTCAAGCATCAAGAATAAGAAACCACGCGTAACCTGCAGAATATAGGCGGCGGCAGTACAGCTACCGCTTATATTTTCACGGAATTGCTTTTGAGGTATTTCATTATAATTGCTGTTGCTCCGGCCTTCTGCAGCACATACGCACGGGCCAGTTTTCCCGCCTCTTGACGGACAGCCTGATCTTGTAGAACAGCAAAGACTTTCTTTAGTTCTTTAGCACTACCAATGGCGAAACCGGATCCATTTTGCACGAGCTCTTTCGCCTCCTGAAACTTCTTGAAATTTGGACCAAATAGCACCGGTATGCCATACGTTGCAGCCTCGAGTGTGTTATGTATCCCTACGCCAAAACCACCACCAATATAAGCCAGTTGGCCATAGCCATACAAAGACGAAAGCATACCAATGTTATCGATAACCAGCACCTTTGAATCGGCAACTAATGCGGCATCGTAGCTAGCCATCTCCGAAAAGCGGAGCGCCTTCGGCCAAAGGTTAAAAATGCTCGCCAAATGTGATTCATTGATTTCATGTGGCGCCAAGATCAGCTTATAGTCTGAATAACCCTGAAGCAATTCCTGTAGAGCCTGTTCATCTTCCGGCCAGGTACTTCCTGCGACAAGCGTCGGACTTTCACCAACAAATTGGCTGATCTCGGAAATCATTTTTCTATTTTTAGGAATGTCTACCACGCGGTCAAAACGTGTATCTCCGGCTAACCCAGCATTCCGTATCCCATATTCTTTCAAAAGACGTACACTTTCTTCATTTTGCACAAAGAAGTAAGTCACAAAACTTAAAATTTTCAGAAAAAAAGTACCATAAGCCTGAAAAAAGATCTGATCGGGTCTAAATATTGCTGAGATCAGAAACAAGGGAATGCCCCGTTTATGTAGGCCTTCAAAAAAATAATACCAATATTCATATTTCGTGAACACAGCGAAACTTGGATTGATCAGGTCGAGAAAAAGCCGTGCATGCTGAGCAGTATCATAGGGGAGATAAAAAACATAATCGGCCAAAGCGGTGTTTTTTCTGATTTCGTAGCCAGAGGGAGAGTAAAATGTTACAATTATTTTATGATCCAAATAATTATTTTTCACCGCTTCCAGGACAGGTCTTCCCTGCTCAAATTCGCCCAATGATGCAAAGTGAAACCAAATATGTTTTTGGGAAGAATCAACCGTTTGTTTCATCCTCGAATACCAGTCTTTTCGCCCCTCTACCATAAGCTTGGCTTTGGCGTGAAAAGGAGCCAAAATACGCAGTAAGAGTCCATAAAGAAAGATTCCAATTGAATAAAGCAAACGCATGTTTTTAAAATAATGTTTATCTTAGTCAAAGATATTAAACCCATTTCATTAAACGGAACCATTGAGTGGAAAATAAACATCGCAAACGGATTTTGATAACAGGAGCAGCTGGCTTCCTCGGTTCTCACCTTTGCGATCGCTTTATTGCGGAAGATTACGATGTCATTGGAATGGACAACCTGATTACCGGAGATCTACAGAATATAGCACATCTATTTAAGTTGGAAAATTTCGACTTCTATCATCACGATGTATCGAAATTTGTCCACGTTCCCGGACACTTGGATTATATCTTGCATTTCGCTTCGCCAGCCAGTCCCGTTGATTATCTTAAAATTCCGATACAAACATTGAAAGTCGGATCTTTGGGAACACATAATCTCTTGGGCCTTGCACGCGCCAAACAAGCACGCATATTAGTCGCCTCCACCTCTGAGGTTTATGGCGATCCACTTGTTTCGCCACAATCCGAGGACTACTGGGGCAATGTAAATCCCGTTGGACCTCGCGGTGTATACGATGAAGCGAAGCGTTTCCAGGAGGCAATAACAATGGCCTATCATAATGCACATGGTCTGGATACCCGTATTGTCAGGATATTTAACACCTTTGGTTCTAGAATGCGCCTCAATGATGGCCGCGCTATTCCTACCTTTATCGCACAAGCGATTCGGGGGGAAGACATTACGATTTTTGGGGATGGTTCGCAAACACGATCATTCTGTTATATTGACGATCAGATCGAAGGCATTTTTCGCTTGTTGCATTCAACTTGTGCAACACCTATAAATATTGGTAATCCGGACGAAATCAGCCTACTGCAATTGGCCCATGAAATTGTTGAATTGACAGACAGCTCGAGTAAAATCGTCTACGAACCATTGCCGGTTGATGATCCAAAACAACGGAAACCTGATATTGACCTGGCGAAATCTAAATTAGCCTGGGAACCTCAAATAGATCGAAAAACAGGATTGAAAAAAACCATAGCATTTTACAAAAAGATCCCTTTGAATACCTTATCACATAAAGACTTTACTTACTATAATCAACAATAATGAACAAAAAAATACTAGTCACAGGAGGAACAGGTTATATCGGTTCGCACACAGTAGTCGAACTACATCAAGCAGGATATGTGCCTGTCATCGTGGATGATCTATCCAATTCAAACATCAAAATTTTGGATCAGGTTGAGAAGATCATCGGCGTTAGACCTGAATTTCACCAGTTTGACCTTTGCGATACAGACCGCGTGAATGAATTTGTAAAAAACAATACCGATATCTCGGGCATTATCCATTTTGCGGCCTCTAAAGCTGTAGGTGAATCTGTACAGAAGCCCTTAAAATATTACCACAACAATTTTTTCTCGTTAATCAACTTATTAGAAGCATATCAAAATAAGCCGATTAATTTTGTCTTTTCTTCAAGCTGTACCGTATATGGTGAACCAGACTATTTACCTGTCGACGAAAGTGCTCCCGTGAAGAAGGCCACCTCTCCTTATGGTAACACAAAACAAATTGCGGAAGAAATTTTACAGGAGACTGCCGCTGCATATGATAACTACAACATTATCGCACTCCGTTATTTCAACCCAGTAGGTGCACATGAGTCGGCTTTGATCGGTGAATTACCAAACGGTGTTCCTCAGAATCTGCTTCCATTTATCACACAAACTGCCATTGGAAAAAGAGAAAAATTAACGGTATTTGGCTCTGATTACGACACACCGGATGGATCTTGTATCCGCGACTACATCCATGTTGTTGACTTAGCAAAAGCTCACGTTGCAGCAATCAGATTGTTGGAACAAGGCAACCCCAACGGAAAATACGATGTCTTTAATGTGGGAACAGGAAACGGGTATTCTGTCCTTGAAGCGATCAAAGCTTTTGAGAAAGCTTCTGGACAAAAACTGAATTACGAATTTGGTCCACGTCGTGATGGAGATATTATCAAGGTTTATGGCGACGTTACTAAATCAGCTAATCAGTTGCATTGGAAAGCAGCACTTGGTATTGATGAAATGATGGCTTCTGCCTGGGCATGGGAAAAAAATCTAAAAGAAAATCCCTTAGATTAAACAGTAGCCTATTGTGCGGCAACAAAGCATAATACTTAGCTTAACGTTATATGACCGTCTTAAAAACTAAGACGGTCATATTTTTGGCAGTACGAGTCCTTCGACATCCCTTCTTTCGAATCCTTCCAACCACATCATTCAAGCTGAAAAGCAGTTAGAATCGAAGCTGGATTAAAATCCTTCTCGTTGAGTATATTTGGCCGACGACGATCCTTCTCCAGATACAAAATAGTAAAGCCAACAAAAATAGAACTGCCTACAAAATCGCCACATGCTATGGACAAGGATTTTTCCGGTATGAGGTTCTCTTTATACTTCACATCATATTCCCATTCCGTGTCTTGAATGACGACAGATCTAAGTTGATCAAAATTGAATGCGAATGCTTGAAATTTGAATACAATGGCATTACATCTTTTAGGAAGGATCATGGCTCTTTTCATATCAAACTCCGGAAAAGATACCTTCAGTTTTTTCTTTTTGCTCAGTGAAATGGCAGGATCGATAAAAAGATAGTCCTGTGTTGGACAGTTTTCATTGAATTGAAAATTTACCAAGCGATCCAGTACACAGTTACTCAGTGTTCGACTGCGTTTTTCGCGATCAAGATTTGTCTTTATCGCACGGTAGATCTGCCTATTAAGGCGATTGCCCATCTGCCCATCGTGGAGCTGCTGATGGATTTCACTAAGATACGTTCGAATCAGTGCACCGGCACGGCTCACCGTTCCAAACTCCCGCCCTGCTTTTTTTGTATCTTCCTTTTGTTTGACAGGTTTTGGCCTACTCTGAACATAATTTTTGTCACCAACTTTTCTATTTACGAGAGGACCAACCAGCCCCCTGATAAATCCATTATCATTGACTCCCATACTTCAATTTACTAAGGGAAAGCCTGAAAACCAAACATCAGCTTGATTTTTAGTGATTTACAAATAGCAGTCAAACGAGGATTTTCAATCTTGCAATTTTCAAGGGTCTTTTTTGCAAATACCTTATAGCCAAATTCGCCTTATGTTCTGCCTGCTCCCAACTTGTAAAAAACGTACCAGCACAATGAAAGCACTTAAAAAGGTAGACTCAACGTGGACTCACTGTAGACTCACCCTGCATACAGGTCGAAGTCGACCACAATACGATCTCAACTTGGCATCCAAAAGGCCCCTCGGCCAACCGATGATCGACATTAAACAAACTCTTTGTCGGAAATGTAATCCATAAGCACCCCAGCTTGATCTCCAAGCTTCTTTTTCAAGCGCTGCATAGATTTTTTTATGGCGTCTGGAGTGACCCCCAATACATTGGCTACTTCCTTATTATTTAACCCCAGTTTCATAAGTACAATTACCCTCAAATTGGATTCCGTTATATCGCGAAATCTGGATTGTATATCCTGCAGTAAATTGGGAAATTCTTTTACAATCAATAATTTAAATTCCTGCCATTTCTCTTCAGTGATGAGATGTGACTGCAACAATATTTTTAGTTCCTCACGATCTTTTTCAACAACATTCCCTTTTTCTTCAAGCATAGCAGAAAGCACATTGATCTGTTCATTATTCCGCTTAAGGTAAGCGACGTACTCTTCCACCTGGCTTTTAGAGCTCACCAGTTCCCTGTCCAATTCCGCTTTTGTATACTTTAAATTAAGAAGCTGATATTCATAGTCACGTATCCGTTTTCTCGCACGGTATCGAACAGCATTATAAATAAAAAAGAATACCACCAGTACCAACAAACTTATTATGACCCATAATCGTCTCTCAGCTTGCTTTTTCTTAATAACAGCTTGCGCCAGCGATAACTTATCGGCATACTTTTGCTTATCGGCCATAAACTTCAACTGAGTCAATACTGGATCACCATCTAAAAAGCGCAGTGAGTCTTGGAGGCGTTCTATCCGTCTTCGTGCATTCAGCTCACGACCGATATCGTTACTTTGCATGGCCAAATTCAACTTGTGAATTTCCAGTTCAAGTATTGTCTTCTTATCATCCGAGCCTGACAAAAGCGATTCAGCTTCCGCAATCATAGGACGGACATCTTTCGTTTCCTTATTCGCTATATCTAAACGAATTCGCATCATTAAGGCGAAAATTGTATTTCTATCATTACCAAGTGATCTTGAGATCTCAAGATCCTTATCGAGGAGCAATAAGGCTTTATGGTAATCCTTCATCCCTTCGAACACAGCAGCCTGGTTACCTAAAATCTTCGCGTAGCGTAATGAGTCATTTTCTGAAAGTGCCAACGTCTGCGCCAATTCAAAAATTTTCATCGCCTGCAAGGTATCACCAGCACTTTTCAGCGTCAATACACCTAAATTGTCTAAGATTTCAGCTTTCAATCTCGGCGAAATTTGTTCTTGTCGTTGCCCTAAATCCAGATATTTAATTCCAGAAATATAATCACCTAAGGTTCCAAAAAAATAGCCAAGCTTCTTGTAAGTCTGTGTTAGGTCTAAAACAAGTTCTTTAGGTATATCTTCTAGCCCTTTCTCCCCTTCCAAAATAAAAGGTAATGCCTCAGAGGCTTTCAGGCATCGATATAGATAAAAGCCATACATTACTTTCACCCAAACCCGTACATTTTGGTAGCTATAGCCTTCTTCAAGGTCCAGCGCTTTCAAATAGTATTTATCACTAAAGTTGTTTCTTGTACCTTCATCATTAAACGACTGATCCGCCAGTAAACAATAATAGATTGCCAAAAGTGCTTTATCATTTTTTCGTACCGCCTGACTAAAATAGGGTGCAAGATACTTGCTCAACGACAGACTAGAGGATTGATACTGCGCTGATTCTTTTATAATTGTCTCGTAAAAGGTCTTCTCTTCGATCGAGGAATTGGAATCCATTAAATCCATCCCATAGACCACATGACAAGGTATGATTGTTAGGAAAAGAAAAAATAGAAGACATCGAAACATATTGGCGCAGGCATTGAATTTCGCAATAAAAATAAAAAATAATTTTAATTAAATCACCATGCGGCAAAATCAGCCCACTACTTATCAAAAAAACGATAAATATGATCTGGCGTAATGGCCTGCGTTAATTGGACATCGTATTCATTTTTATCTGCAATCACATCAATTGGATGAAAAAAAGATAGTCCAACACGTTGAACATCAACTTTGCAGGACGCAAAAAAACGGTCATAAAACCCTTTTCCGTAACCTACTCTGTAGCCCAAAAGATCAAAAATTAACAAAGGAACTATAATCATATCAATAAGCGATGAATTCACCTTAATGCCGGATACTGGCTCAGGAATACCCCAGTTGTTCGTCTCAAATAGGGTATGCTCATCCAATATGAAATGTTGCATCGAATAGTCCTCAAAATTAGATCGCGAAACGACGATCTTTATCTGTGGAAAAGATTCTTGAATATAGTTGATTATTAAATATGTATTGGGTTCGTGATATTTCCCTATGGGAATGAAAATATGCAAAAATTCGACCTCCGACAGATCAAGCTTTGTAAACTGCGAAAGTAGTCGTTCATTGAGCGTAGTTTCTGTCTCTACAGACAATTGACAACGCTTAGTTTTATACTCAAGCCGTAATTCTTGTTTCGATTTCATTTGTACAATAGTTATTTTTAAATTTTATTTCCCTTCTTCACCAAAATCCCCATTTAAGTCTACCACTTATGCCACGATTAATCAAAAATAGCATTCCTCCCAATTCAATTTTTATTTGATCTTCAAAAGCCATTAGAAATTCTTATTCTGAATCGAAAACCGTATGCTCAACTCAGTTGAAACTTTTGTAAAAAAAAACGGCCTTGTAGCGAGCGCTAACAAGACCGAATAATCAACCTAAACCTAAAATCTTTGTATTATTTTACGCGCTCGATATAATTACCTGTTTGCGTATCAACTCTTACTTTCTCACCTTGATTAATGAACAACGGCACCATAATTTCAACACCAGTCTCTACAGTTGCTTTTTTCAATGCATTTGTAGAAGTATCTCCTTTTACAGCCGGTTCAGTATATGTAATTTCCAACTCAACACTTTTTGGAGCTTCTGCCATGATAGGCTCATCACTTTCAAAAGCAATAATTACAGTCATTCCCTCTTTCAAGAAACGAGCTGAATCACCGAACAAAAATTTAGGAATATTGAATTGCTCGTAGGTATTGTTATCCATTACCACGAAGAAATCTCCATCCTCATACAAATACTGATAATCGCTAGTTTCTACACGCGCTATTTCTACAGATTCGTCAACTCTAAAACGGTATTCAACTAACTTACCAGTTTTAACATTACGCATTCTCGCTTGATAAAACGCGCGTAAATTACCTGGTGTACGGTGTATATATTCTTCTACGGATACTAATTCTCCGTTAAATCTTAAGATATTTCCTGATTTTACCTCTGATGCCTTAGCCATTCTTTGAATTGAACTTTAAACGGTTATCTCATTATTGAGTCGTCAAAAGTACAAAAACTAATTGTGTTATTAAAATTTCATTCGCTACTTTTTTTCTGAACCTGTTTGTTTTTATTGGCCGGAGAGAACCTTCAGTTCACTTTTGTAGCTGCTCATGATGATACAGTCTTGACGGTTTTATTGAAAGTAGCTATTTTTAATACAGGACAAGAACTTTTCGCCTATTTTCGATGTGATAGCAACAAATTGTTGATCTCCCTAAGGCTTAAAATCGACTATAGAAATACTTTCATCGCAGAATTCATACTCTTTTTTTTGGTTCGAACAGACGATAAACAATCTAGACTCCAATTTTGTACGCTCAATTAAACGAAGATACCATTGTTCACCCGCACTATCCAAATTACTTGTAGGCTCATCCAACAAAACCAAGGCAGATGCAGAACAACAAGCTAGCGCTAGCTTGACACGTTGACGCATACCTGATGAAAAAAAACGGATCTCTCTGTCAAGCGCATGTTCCAATCCCAATAGCTTTACAACAGTTGCTTTATCAAAAGAAGGAAGATAATTTTTAAATTTAAAATGAAAATCAATCAGCTCGTTTAAGGTAAATTCCTCGATCAGTTCAACATAAGGAGCTGCGAGAGACAGCTGCTGATATATCGTATCCACACCCAGGACTTGGTCTCCATCGGTGTAGATCAGTTCACCCGCTGAGGGTGTCAAACTACTTGAAAGCACTTTTAAGAAAGTGGACTTTCCGGAACCATTATGGCCAAGGATGGCATAACTCTTGCCGGACTCGAAGGTATAGTTTATATGCCTAAAAATCCATTCATTGTTATACCTCCTACCAATATCTTTTAATGTAATTTTCAAATTCACTAGAATCGACAAAGCGACTACATCGCTCTATTATTGAATCCTTTCATGATACCCCGGCCTGAGTTTCGAATAAAATCCAAAATTTCATCACGGATTTCCGTTGCCTGATATTCAGCTTCTATAATTTCTATTGCTTTAGCCAGATTTCTGTTTTGAACAAAAAGAATGCGATAAAGATTCTGAATCTCGGCAATTTGCTCTTCCGAAAATCCTCTTCTTCTCAATCCAACAGAATTAATACCCGCATAAGAAATCGGTTCACGCGCGGCCTTAACAAAAGGTGGAATATCCTTACGTACCAATGAACCACCGGTAACAAATGCATGCGAACCAATTTTAACAAATTGGTGAACAGCGACCATCCCAGCAAGTACAACATAATCGCCTACTGTAATATGTCCAGCAAGTGTACTGTTGTTCGAAAAAACACAATTATCACCTACTTCACAATCATGTGCAACATGACTATACGCTTGGATCAAACAATTTTTTCCAATGACCGTTCTATACCTATCCTTAGTTCCTCTATTGATTGTTACACACTCACGAATGGTTGTATTGTCTCCAATTTCGGCTGTCGTAATCTCACCATCAAATTTTAAATCTTGAGGTTCGCCAGAGATTACTGCACCGGGATATATTTTACAGTTTTTTCCAATTCGAGCTCCATCCATGATCGTCACATTTGATCCTATCCAAGTGCCTTCGCCAATGACGACATCTTTATAAATGGTTACAAATGGCTCGATGACCACATTTTTAGCAATTTTTGCATCCGGATGAATATAAGCTAATGGCTGTATCATCTATACTACTTTAGTTGTTATTTACTCTTACGATCTGTGCCATAAGCTCCGCTTCGCACACAATTTTCTCTCCTACCATAGCCACACCTTTCATTTTTGCGATACCTCTTCGGATCGGCTCCATCAAGTCGCATCTAAAAATAACAGAATCCCCTGGAGTTACCTGCGCTTTAAAACGTGCATTTTCAATTTTAAGGAATAAGGTCAACCAATTCTCTGGATCAGGGACCGTCTTCAGCACTAAAATTCCTCCTGTCTGTGCCATAGCCTCTACCTGCAAAACACCGGGAAATAATGGCGCACCAGGAAAATGTCCCATAAATAGATCTTCGTTCATGGTAACATTTTTCAAACCCACCACATGTGTTTCCGTCAACTCAAGAATTTTATCGACCATAAGCATGGGCTGACGATGCGGTAAAATCTTCATGATTTCTACTGTATCGTATAATGCAGGCATATTGGGATCGTAAACTTTAATTTTTTTACGTGTTTTATCTTTTTTGATCTGCTCCTTTATCTTTTTTGCAAAAGCCACATTCGCTGCATGACCTGGTCGTGCAGCCATAATATGCCCTTTCAAAGGTCTTCCGACAAGTGCTAAATCTCCAACCATGTCCAACAATTTATGTCGAGCAGGTTCATTTTGGTAACGCAATTGATTATTGTTTAATATTCCTTCCTTAGCAACTGCAACGGTTTCTTTATGAAAAAGATGCGCTAATTTCTGCAATTCCTCGGGAGAAGTCTCCTTATCCACAATAACGATTGCATTACTCAAATCACCACCTTTAATTAGGCCATGATCAACCAACATTTCCAATTCGTGTAAAAAACAAAACGTACGTGAAGAGGCTATTTCTGATTTAAAGTCCTCAATCGATGTTATTGCGGCATGTTGGCTTCCCAACACCGGCGAGTTAAAATCGATCATACAAGTCAAACGATACCCGTCCATCGGCATACCCAGTATTTCAACTTTGCGATCTGGCTCTGCATAATGGATATTATTGGATATCTCATAATAATCCCGGTCAGCATCTTGTTCTTCAAATCCCGCTTCCTCCAGCAACTTCACAAAAATAGCTGAGCTACCATCGAGTATGGGTATTTCAGGGCCATCAATATCAATCAGCACATTATCGATTTGTAAACCAATTAACGATGCCATCAAATGTTCAATTGTACTCACACTTGCTCCATTCTGCGTTATTGTCGTCCCTCTGGAGGTATCCGTCACATTATCCGCATCAACCAAAATTTCTGGTTGTCCCGCTAAATCTACACGTCTGAACTTAAACCAGTGATTTTCCGGAGCTGGCTTGATCGTCATCGATACAATTTTCCCTGTATGAAGACCTACCCCCGAAATTTCAACCTCGTTTTTGATGGTTCGCTGTTTTACATTCATTTCTAATAACATATTTTTAAATCAAAACTTCTTTTGACAAAACATTTATCCCTTAAGCTACATCGATGTTGCCATAGCCGTGCCTGGAATGCTTATTTCATCACCATTAAAGAACAGTTTATTTTCAATGAAAAATAATTATTTCAATTTTTTTTCTACTAACTTTTCTAACTCTTGGATTCGTTTTTCCAACTCAGGGAGGCGTGCAAAAATCACATTAGAACGCAATTGGGGCTGATAAGGCATCACCGGTGTACCGCCCCACTTTTTACCTTCTTCTTTAATCGATCTATTCACTCCTGATTGCGCCTGGATTTGAGAGCCCTTTGCAACAACAATATGACCAACAACCCCAACCTGGCCTCCTAAAACCACATGTTCTCCAATTTTTGAGCTACCAGAAATACCTGTTTGCGCTGCGATCACAGTATTCTTTCCAATATCAACATTATGTGCAATTTGAATCAAATTATCCAACTTAACACCATCACGCACGATTGTAGCACCCATTGTTGCTCTATCGATTACTGTATTGGCGCCGATCTCAACATTATCCTCCACTTGCACATAACCAATCTGAGGTACTTTTTTATATGTTCCGTCTTCTTGTGGTGCAAATCCAAATCCATCCGATCCGATCACAACACCAGAATGTACGACGACATTTTTCCCAATCTTACAATCATGATAAATCTTCACCCCTGGATAGAGTGTTGTATTATCTCCAATCGTTACTTTATCGCCAATATAGACCTGTGGGTAAATTTTCACGTTATCTCCAATGGAAGCTCCGCGTCCAATATATACAAATGCACCGATATAACCTCCTTGGCCGATCTCCGCTTCAGTATGTATAAAATGAGGCTCCTCACGTCCGCTTTTGTCAAGACGGAACTCATTATACATATTCAGAATAGTAGAGAAAGCAGCATATGCATTCTTCACCCGTATGATCGTTAAAGTCGGCTTAGTTGCTTGGGTCAATTGTAAATCTTCATTCACAATTACAATCGAGGCGTCAGTAGTATAAATAAAATGCTCATATTTTGGATTTGACAAAAAAGAAAGATCGCCTTTTTTACCTTCCTCAATTTTGGCAAGGTTACCTACAGTAACTTCTGGATTTCCTTCAATCCGTCCTTCTAATAATGTCCCTATTTGTTGAGCAGTAAATTGCATGGTACAAATCTATGTTTTTTTATTAAAAAATAACTACTTGATGGAAGTAATTGCAACATATCCCACCTCTTTTGGATAACATAAGGCGTATTTAGCCACATTTTTCGATAGTGCTTCTAAATTCCCTAGATCAGAAGCCTCTGTTATATCCACGAGCTCACCGGATTTCAATAATATTTTTATTTGATCCTTGGAAGAATTATAGGCACGGTTTTGAATTTCCTGCATAAATACATAATAATGAATATCCTCCTGAGCCACACCCAGCTCAGCTTGTACTTTCGATTTCACTAAATCTACATATGCTGGCGAGAATGGTTTATTGCTCATGACAGAGCGATATAGATTACGTTTCATAACGCGCTGGCACATTGTACTTAAAATAGAATCCTCATGATGTTCCCATGTTTTTATCGCAGACATAATATCCGTATCATCTAAACGAGTAAACCAATCCAAATGTAACGGATCATCCAAAAAATTAGTTTTGTTGACCTGCTGGCTTAAAAACCAATGAAAAGCCGGGGTAGAAAAGAGCTTATGACCAGTAGCCGTTAAATATTTTGCCCGCTGCAGAATTTTAATCAATAATTGTTCAGCACCGATAACGGTCTTATGTAAATAGACTTGCCAATACATGAGCCGTCGTGCAATCAGGAATTTCTCCACAGAATACAGCCCTTTATATTCCACCACGATTTCATCCGCCACGACATTGAGCATTTTTATGATACGATCAAATGAGATCACGCCTTCCGATACACCGGTAAAAAAACTATCTCTATTGAGGTAATCCATTCGATCAACGTCCAATTGGCTCGACACCAATTGATGGAGAAATCTGCGTTCATATTTATTGTTAAAGATTGTAATTGCCAAGCTTAACCTTCCGTCCAAATCCTGGTTGATACGATCCATCAACAGGGAGGACAATAACTCATGTGAAACTCCTTCAATCAAACTATGCTCCAAAGAATGGGAAAAAGGACCATGACCGATATCATGCAGCAAAATTGCCGAAAGAACAGCCTCCTCTTCATCCGCAGAAATGATGACACCTTTACTCCGCAAAGTTTCCAAAGCCATTGACATCAAATGCATCGCCCCTATAGCGTGCTGAAAACGAGTATGTAAAGCTCCGGGATAGACAAGATGCGTCATGCTCACCTGCTTAATATAGCGGAGCCTTTGAAAATAAGGATGTTGCACTAAGTCGAAGACCAATCCTGTAGGAATAGCGACAAATCCATATACCGGATCATTAATAATTTTATTTTTGTTCAACGTGGCGACAAATTAATACGATCATCAACACTATAAATTAGGAAACCGAGCGCTTTAATTACGAAGCCTTGGGTAACACTAGTATAAACTTAAAACAAAGATAGTTAGTTCACCGTTAAGAAATGTTAAAAATAAAATCTAAAGCACGATATTTGCTTATGTTAGCATGAGATCGAAAATCCGATCCTCCCCTCTACTAATAGACATATAATAACAAGATGCAAAAAACACATATCCTTTGGGCTGACGATGAGATTGACTTTCTAAAACCACACATATTATTTTTAGAAAGCAAAGGTTACAAAGTTGACACGGTCAACAATGGAAATGATGCCGTTGAAGCCTTTAAGAATGGTTTTTTCCACCTCGTTTTCCTAGACGAAAATATGCCTGGGCTAACCGGGCTCGAAACACTTGCTATACTCAAATCGATCAACCCTACTGTCCCTGTTGTTCTGGTTACAAAAAACGAAGAAGAACATGTCATGGAAGATGCCATCGGCTCCAAAATAGATGATTATCTGATCAAGCCGGTCAACCCCAAGCAGATCTTGATGACAATTAAAAAATTAACGGAGAACAAGCGTCTTGTCAATGAGAAAACATCCATGGCCTATCAACAAGACTTCCGCAATTTAGGGATGATTCTAAATGACAATTTGGATTTCAATCAATGGTCAGAAGTCTACAAAAAATTGGTCTACTGGGAATTGTCTCTCGAAAAGCTTGAAGATAACAATATGCATGAAATTCTGACGATGCAAAAATCCGAAGCAAACATGCAATTCTCAAAATTTATTGAAAACAACTATATACAATTGATTAATCGTCCCGAAAACGCGCCCATTCTATCCCACCAGCTATTTAAGAAGAAGGTATTTCCGACCATAGAAGATCATATTCCGACATTTTTCTTTCTAATAGACAATTTGCGTTTCGATCAATGGAAAATTATCAATGAGGTCATTACCGATTATTTTAGACTTGAGGAGGAGATAACCTATTACAGTATTTTACCAACAGCAACACAATATGCTAGAAATGCCATCTTTAGTGGCTTAACTCCACTGGAAATGGAAAAACGCTTTCCGAAATTATGGCAAAACGATGAAGATGAAGGCGGCAAGAATTTATATGAGGATAAATTTTTGGAAGATCAGATCAAACGACTTTACCGCAAGTCCATAAAACACTCCTACACGAAAATTTTGACCCTGGAACAAGGAAAGGATGTGTTAGACAATCTTGGTAATTTGATGCACAATCAACTGAATGTATTGGTGTATAACTTTGTTGACATGCTTTCTCACGCACGTACAGACAGCTCTATGATTCGTGAATTAGCAAACGATGAAGCGGCATATCGCTCGCTTACATTGTCATGGTTTGAACACTCACCTTTATTAGAGGTTATAAAATGGCTCTCTCAAAAGAAAGTTCGTGTGATCATTACAACCGACCACGGCACGATCCGGGTAAAAAAACCAAGTAAAATAGTTGGTGACCGCAACACAAATACAAATTTGAGATATAAGCAAGGGAAAAACCTGAACTATATTGACAAAGATGTTTTTGCTATCAAAAATCCCCACGAGGCACAGCTGCCTAAACTTCATGTAAGTTCAACATACGTTTTTGCCAAAGAAGATTCGTATTTTGTTTACCCTAACAACTACAATCAATTTGTCAATTACTTTAATGGAACATTCCAACATGGTGGAATATCGCTGGAAGAAATGATTATCCCCTTTGCGACATACCTACCGAAATAGTAATTTTGCAACATGGAAATTATTGTAAATACCACAGCAGATCTATCTCAAGCGGCTCAGACACTTTTAAATAGTTTTCCAAAGGACCGGATTTTTCTATTATATGGTTCCATGGGAGCAGGAAAGACAACTTTTGTAAAACACCTGTGTAAACAATTGAATGTACAAGATAGTACATCTAGTCCAACATTCTCCATTGTTAATGAATATGAGTCTCCAGCTGGCCCCGTATATCACTTTGATTTTTACCGCATTAAAGATGAACAGGAGGCATTCGATTTTGGTTATGAGGAATATTTCTATTCCGGTGCTTATTGCTTTGTTGAGTGGCCGGAGAAAATCCCCAACTTACTTCCTGAAGAAGCAAAAGAGATACATATTAGCATCCTAGATGCAACAACACGTCAAATTTCTATTCGTTAACTACCTTTTTTTCGACTCCCTACTATGGCTCATTCATCCTCTTGTCAATATATTCCAACTGATATCCATGTGCCCGGATTAGCGGCTATACATGCCGAACACTTGAGCTTTTCCTTTCATGAGAACAATATGCAGTTTGCTGTTGAAAATAGTTCTTTCGATATCGACGAAGGAAAAATAACAGCGATCATTGGTGAATCTGGTAGTGGAAAAAGTACCTTGCTTAGACTTATATACGGTCTTTTGGAACCAACTGGTGGCATTGTGCGCTATAAAGGTTGGCAGGTCCCGACGCGCAAGGACAAGCTGATCCCCGGACATGATGCCATGAAATTAGTCTCGCAAGGCTTTGACGATTTGAATACGTATGCCAATGTATGGGATAATGTTGCTTCCCAATTGCCAAACACAGATATCAAACGCAAACAAGACAAAACTGCGGAAATATTACAACGTCTACGGATTGATCACCTCGCTAAAAAAAGAGTAGCCGACATCAGTGGCGGAGAAAAACAACGCGTCGCAATCTGTCGTGCACTAATCAACGAGCCTGAAGTCTTACTTATGGATGAACCATTCAATCAGGTCGATGCCTCTTTTAGGGATACCTTACAACAGGACATCAAGGATATTGTTAAAGAAACCGGGCTAACCGTCATTTTAGTTTCACACGATCCGACGGAAGTACTTGCCCTGGCAGATAATCTTATTGTGATGAAATCTGGCAAAATCCTGGATCAAAACAACCCACATGTGTTGTACAGCAATCCATCGCACCCTTATACTGCCCAATTATTGGCAAAAAGCAATATATTACAGGTTGAGCAAGCTCAAAATTTAGGCATAGCAAGCGAAAAACCAATCGCGATACATCAAGAATGGATCTCAATCAGTCCTGCTGAGCAGTCTACTTTTTTTGTGAAAGATGTCCGATTCAGAGGTTTTTATTATGAAATCGTCGTCAGCAATAATGAGATTAACTTACATGCGATTATTACATCGCAAATAATTCCACAAAAACAACAGGCTGTTGACCTAACAATATCCCACTGGATCTCTTTTGACCATTAATTGCATAGCTTAGTCCTGTGTATCAAGCCAAGATAAAAATGCGTCAAACCATAACTTATCCGAAGTTTTGTTAATTAATCCAAAACCGTGTCCCCCTTGCTCAAAGGTATAAAGCTTGTTGGGTACTTTTGACTTGTCCAGAGCAGCAATCATTCTATAACTGTTTTCTATCGGTACAGCTGTATCGTCTTTGGCATGTACAAAGAAAACCGGACAAACTTCAGGAGATACCTGCAAATTGGAAGAAAAAAGGTTGATTTGGTCTTCTGAAGGGTTTTCTCCGATGAGATTTATACGCGAACCTTTGTGTGTGATATCATTTTGCATAGAGATTACAGGATAAATTAATCCAGCAAAATCAGGTCTTAGGGATACATGTGAAGGATTCACTATATAGTCTTTCTTAAACTTCGTTATTAAAGTGGAAGCCAAATGTCCGCCTGCGGAAAATCCGATAACCCCCACCTTTCGAAGTCCGGGGTGCAGGGTTCTGATCAATTGCATTGCCCGCTGCGCGTCCTGAAGAGGCCCTATAGATTTGTCACGCATGATATTCGGCGAAGGCAATCGATATTGCAAAACATATGCCGAATACCCATTTTTCACCAACTCTTTAGCAACGGCATGTCCCTCATGATCCATTGCGATATGAGCATACCCGCCCCCAGGAATAACCAGTACGGCGATATTTTTATCGACACTTTTATCTGCTGTATAGGCAAATAGCTTGGGGACGTTCTTTTCTAAATTTACCTGCTCTTTATCAGTCGCATTTGGAATAGAATCTGCATAAAGGTTGATTGCCTCCTGCGCTTTAACAAGCGAGATCAAGGAACATAAAATCATAAAAACTTTTTTCATTTAAATAACATTTAAAAAAGATCGCAAAATTATATTTACTAGAAATATCCTTCCATTTTACATGCAACATCTGCATGGAGTAGATCAAGAAGCAGCTGGATACGCTTAGAATTTATAACGAAGAGACGACTAATAAATCTAAATCCTTTGCTGTCATATTAAACCTGGAGGCCATATCTATATTCGTCAGATTACCTTGATACAAATAAATGGAACTTCGAATACCAGGGTTCTTCCAAATGGCATTTTTCAATCCCCCGAGTTCAGCAAAATCGAGTAAAATCGAAGTGAAGATATTGCTCATGGCATAGGTGGCTGTTCGCGCTACCCGAGACGCTATATTAGGAACACAATAGTGAATAACATCAAATTTCCGAAAGATAGGTTTATCGTGAGAGGTCACCTCCGAAGTTTCAAAATTGCCCCCTTGATCAATGCTTACATCTATAATAACGGAATTGGGTTTCATTTTAGAAACGGTCTCTTCCGAAATCACGCAAGCGGAACGTCCATTAAGCGCTCGTAAAGCACCGATAACAACGTCTGAACTGATCACGGCTTTGTTTAAAATAATAGGTTGTATAACAGATGTAAACACAAGACTACCCAGGTTATTTTGTAGGCGTCTAAGTTTATAAATCGAATTATCAAATACTTTTACCTCTGCTCCTAGCGCCAAAGCCGTCCGAGCAGCTTGTTCACCAACGGTCCCTGCGCCGATAATAACAACTTCGGTCGAGGCTACCCCGGTAACGCCGCCGAGCATCAGTCCCTTGCCTCCAAATGCATTGCTCAGATACTCTCCAGCAATTAAAGTTGCCGTCGCCCCTACGATTTCACTCATAGCACGAACCACAGCTAGGCAACCGCCCTCATCTCTTAAATATTCGTAAGAAATTGCGGTAATTTTTTTATGCATTAATGCCTTTAAGACATCCAAGTTCATAAGTGAAGGTTGCTGAGAAGATAATAAAAGCTGTCTTTCTTTCATCAGCTTGACTTCACTAATTACAGGGCTGCCAACCTTGATGATCAGATCCGCTTGGTACACTTCTTCTCTTGAAGATACAATACGGGCTCCCTGCTCACTATAATGGTGATCCAAAAAATTGGCTCCTGCTCCTGCTCCCGTCTCAATGATTACTTCGTGCCCATTTTCTACCAATAATGCAACCGCTAATGGTGTCAGGCAAATTCGCTTTTCCTGAAGCGAGATTTCTTTTGGAATGCCAATAAATAAACTTTTTGCATTCTTTTTCTTCTCAAACAGCATCTCTTTTGGAGAAATCATAGCCTGACTCGCAAGCTTTCCTAACTCATTCATCTTGTAAAATTGATCGTTAGCTAAAATTACAATAAATAATCAATCTTATCAAACGAAGATAAATTTGTTTTGGCACAGCTTTGGAATGAAACAAATTTATCTACATTTGTTTTAAATTAATCAGATATAATACCATGCTCAGTAAAGTCAATATAGTGCCACGGTGGATCATTTTTTTATTGGACATCTTTAGTGTATCCGTCGCTTATCTCCTCGCAAATGTCATTTATTATGATTTTAATTTCGATTTTTTACTCGATATTGATTTTAGCATTCGTTACATTTTATTTATCGGTGTATGTTCTTTGTCGTTCTATCTCTTTAAAATGTATACTGGGATCGTGCGTTACACAAGCGCCATCGATTCCATACGTATATTATCAACGATAACATTCAGTGTGTTTGTTCTCCTCGTTATAAAACTAGTTATCCAAGCAAATGAAATCGAGCGCAACATTCCAACGGCACTCATTATCTTCTTTGCCCTATTCTCCTTCCTTATTTTAACTGTATATAGAACAATTATTAAGATTTTCTTTCTATACACCAAAAAAGTCAACGGTTCCAGAAAAAAAACACTGATCTACGGAGCTGGTGATTTGGGGATTGCTGTAAAAAGAACCTTAGACCATGATGTACGTTCCAAAAATGCTATTGTAGGATTCTTGGATGATAATGATCAAAAAATCAACAAAGTAATTGATGGGACCAAAATTTACTCTTCTCAAAAGTTTAGCCACCTCATTAACACACTAAATATTGAAGAGGTCATCATCGCGTCACACAACATCCCTTCGGACCGCAAAAATGAAATAACAGATGTCGCGCTCGAAAAAAACGTCAATATTTTAACACTTCCGCCCGTTAAAAAGATCATGAATGGCGACCTTAACCCCAATCAGATTCAGAAAATAAAAATTGAAGATTTGTTGGAAAGGGAGCCGATCAAGATTAACGACGACCACATCTTAAGCCAGACGAAGGGCAAAAGAATCCTGGTTACTGGAGCAGCCGGTTCTATCGGAAGTGAAATTGCAACCCAATTGGGAAGATACGAGCCCCAGATGATTATTCTTTGTGACCAAGCAGAGTCCCCCTTACATAATCTCCAGCTTGACCTTCAAGATGAATTCCCAAATCAAGTCTATCATACTTATATAGCAGACGTCCGAAGTACAAAAAGGATGCAATTGCTTTTTGACACGTTCAAGCCGCACTATGTTTATCATGCGGCAGCATACAAACATGTGCCAATGATGGAAAACCATCCTTTGGAAGCGGTACAGACCAATGTTATGGGAACAAAGAATTTGGCGGATTTAGCCGTAGAATTTCAGGTTGAAAAATTTGTCTTTGTCTCTACCGATAAAGCTGTAAATCCCACGAATATCATGGGGGCGACAAAACGTATCGCAGAAATCTATGTACAATCGTTAAACAATCATTTGGAAAATACATTGGGGGCAAGTGTTCACACCAAATTTATAACAACACGCTTTGGCAATGTCTTAGGCTCCAATGGATCTGTTATCCCCCGATTCAGGGACCAGATTCAAAAAGGTGGCCCTGTAACCGTTACTCATCCAGAAATTACACGGTATTTTATGACCATTCCCGAAGCATGCCGACTAGTCCTTGAAGCTGGAACAATGGGACAAGGTGGCGAAATTTTTGTCTTTGATATGGGTAAATCTGTAAAAATAGTAGAGCTAGCTAAAAAAATGATTCGCCTTTCGGGATTTAAACCGAATGAAGATATTGAAATAAAATTCACGGGATTAAGGCCTGGTGAAAAACTATATGAGGAATTACTAAATGATTTAGAGAATACCTTACCGACGCACCACGAGAAAATCATGATCGCCAAAGTCAGAGAAAATAATTATGATAGGGTGTGTATGAAAATCGGAGAATTGCAACAGCGTTTAGCGACGCAGAACAAAAACGAAGTTGTCTATCAAATGAAAATTATTGTACCTGAATTCAAAAGTAAAAACTCCATCTACGAACAGCTAGATAAGGAAATTGAACTATCGAATGAGTCGGAAAACCAAAGTTAATTCACGTTAAAATTTGCAAAACACTTGCAAATTTGCTCGAAAAGTGTATTTTTGCAATCCATATTTTACTGATTAGTAATGTCTAAAAACACAAATAATACAAATCAAGGTTTCAAACCTTCAAAAGGATCTTTTTTTCAAGATAACCAAAAAAGTGTCGTGTTCATTTTAGGTGGTATCGTTGTATTGATCTTACTTTATTTTGGTTATCAAAAGCTTTATCTAGATCCAAGAGCAGAAGAAGCTTCGAATCGTATGTACAAAGCAGAACAGCTTGCTACAATTGATTCGTTACAAAGCAAAGCAATCATGGGCGATGGTGCATTTCTTGGATTTAAACAAATTGCGGACGAATATTCCAATACAAAATCCGCAAATATTGCAAACGCATATTTAGGAGGTTTGTATTTGCGTCAAGGTAAATTCGATGAAGCTGCAAAAGCGCTTGAAAAATATGCTCCGACAGGAAGTCAAATTCTAGATCCACTCGTAATTGGTTTAACAGGTGATGCTTATTCAGAATTAAAAGACTACAAAAAAGCTGCAGACTACTATAAGCAGGCTTCTGAAAAATCAAGCAACTCGTATACAACTCCACTCTTTTTGAAAAAACTAGGACTTGTATATGAAGCCCAAAATGACTACAAAAGTGCAGAGACAGCTTACAAAAAGATTAAAACAGATTTTCCGGAGAGCCAAGAAGCTTCAACAATTGATGGTTTATTAGGCCGTGTACAAGCACATTTATAATAGAATAATTATAAAAATATACTAAAAAGAGGCTATTTGATAGCCTCTTTTTTTGTGACCATCTAAAATCACTATCTTTGTTCCTATTATGGCAAGTAGCATTAAAAATTTATCCGACTTTTCGCATATTCAGGTTGCGGATGCAAGTCCATTCAAATTTGCAATCGTTGTTGCACAATGGAATGCAGAAATCACAGGTGCATTATTGAATGGTGCAATTACAGGCTTAGAGAAGCATGGCGCTCAAGAAAAAAATATCCAAGTCATCGAGGTTCCTGGAAGTTTCGAATTAATTTCGGGAGCAGATCTTGTGTTCAGAAACCAGAATTTTGATGCTGTTATTTGTTTAGGCTGCGTCATTCAGGGTGAGACGAGACACTTTGATTTTATCTGCGATGCAGTTGCAAATGGCATTGCCAATGTAGGGCTCAAATACAATAAACCGGCCATTTTTGGTGTATTAACTACTGATAACCTTCAGCAAGCATTGGATCGTGCTGGTGGAAAACATGGCAACAAAGGTGAAGAAGCTGCTATTACAGCAATACAAATGGCTCATATTGCCAAAAAATTCTAGTTTGGTATTAATTTTGCCTACCATTCAATGATGAAAAGTATTACTGAGCACAGCTTATTACTCAGTTACTTATATTTTATACAAATCGATTAATAACATATTCAGTTATCTTATTAATCGATTTTTATTTTTTCACTGGAATAAATTGTTATTGAATTGTTTTGATTGTATTGTAAATCAGATGTACAACAATCGATAGTTTTATAGACAATGACGCAATGATGAAGTTTATCCCGATCAATTTTGATACGGCTTACTTGATGATTGTTTCTTAAAAAAATAGGATTATGAAAACATTATCGAATGTACTCTTGGTCGTTATGCTGACGTTATTCTGTCAGCTGGATCTAGTGGCGCAAGACGATAGTCTAAACAAGCAGATTTGGCAAAGTATTGGTGGCCAGGAAAAATGGGATTCTTTGCAATATTTGGCATTCTCAGCAAAGGGAAATACCATCTCCGACCAATTGTCAAAAGAAGAGCGAAAATTCTTGTTCAATCGCAGCACCGGAGCATGTCGATTTGACGGCTATAGCGCCACAGATCAGGTGACCTATCTGTTTAATTTTAAGAATCCAGGGGCCGATAAACTCTTTATTGGAGGGAATATAGCTGGAGATGGGCCAGAGCTAAAAAAGTCAATTAAAAACCAGCTATTTTCGGATCTCAATCTACTACTTTTACCCACCTTGATCGGACAGAAGAATGTGCAGCTAAAAAGTCAGAAGGAAAGTTTCAGCGCTGGACAAAAATTAACGATAGCAACTATCAGCTCGTCAGGCACTATCTTTGGTTCAAAGATGGATGGTTTGCTTTACATTGATCAAAATACCGGTGAGATTGTACGTTACGAATACACAGATAAGGGCGAAAAAAACACTTATGAAGTGAGCAAATATAAGGAGATTGGCGATGGTATACGTTTACCTAGTTTCTTCAATTCGACAAGCAATGACCAAAAGAGTTGTATATTCTCCGCTATTTCGTCTTTTGTACAAGTAGAACAGAAAAAATTTACAGAACTATAATATGATTAACTGGATAGAATTAAATACAGAGGAACAGTTACAGGAGCTTTATCAATCTGATAAAGTTGCAGCCATCTTTAAACATAGCACGACTTGTGGTATCAGCAATATGGCTAAGCGCAGTCTTGAGCGTATGTCTGCGACTTCAGACCATGATTATGCAATCTATCTTTTAGATCTTTTGCGCTACCGTCCATTATCAAATGAGATTGCCCAACGTTGGAATGTAACACATCAATCCCCTCAGATACTGATTGTTGAAGGAAAAGAAAGTCTATATGATGCTTCCCATGGCGATATCCAATTTGGTGAGATTGAACAATACCTGACGGCAATTTAAATAGTATAGGCCGTAATCGCTGTTCAATAAAAAATAGTTAACAAAATTTATCCCAAGGGGTTAATATGTTATATTGATCCCTTGGGATATATTATGATGATGAAAACAGCTGAATTGGCTATTTATAAATTTCTACTGTTATCTTACCGTCTTTGGTCACGGTACCCCGGTACATCCCGGCAGTATTAAAAGGCATAGCAACATGTCCATTTTTATCCAGTGCGATCAGGCCGCCATTTCCGCCCATTTCACCAATCCGATCGATCACTTGCCGGCTCGCCTTATCAACATGCTCACCTTTGTATTCCATTAAAGCCGACACCGAATATGCAGCCACGGTGCGGATATAATATTCTCCCCATCCAGTACAGGAAACAGCACAGGTATTATTGTTCGCATACGTTCCAGCACCAATAATTGGCGAATCTCCGACACGTCCAAACTTCTTGTTTGTCATCCCTCCTGTAGATGTACCGGCGGCCAGGTTACCTGCTTTATCCAAAGCAACACAACCAACTGTACCAAATTTAGCATCCTTATTGATGATTCCTAAACGTGAGCTTTGTTTTTGATCGTGATCTAGTTGTGTTTGCGTACTGTCCTCCCTGTTCACTTTCTGCAAAGCATCCCAACGTGCTTTAGTCCAAAAATAAGAAGGATCTACGATGGTTAGCCCCACTTTTCTTGCAAATTCTTCGGCACCTTTCCCCACCATCATAACGTGCTCAGACTGTTCCATCACCGCTTTTGCTGCTGAGATTGGATTTTTGATCGTCGTCACTCCTGCAACTGCGCCCGCAGCCAAGGATTTACCATCCATGATCGAGGCATCCAGCTCGTTTCGTCCGTCATGTGTAAAAACCGCTCCTTTCCCTGCATTAAACAAAGGTGAGTCTTCCATCACATGGATAGCCGATTCGACGGCATCCAAACTGGATTTACCTTCTTGCAACTTTTGATAGCCTATACGAAGTGCTTGCTCTAAGACAATCCGATAAGCTTGTTCCATCGAATCTGTCATATTCTTTTTCAAGATCGTCCCCGCTCCACCATGGATCGCCAAAACAAATCCGCCCTCTGTCACGTTTACAGATTTTTTATACGACTTACAGGAGATAGCCAACAGGGCTCCCGCAATTATCACAGCACTTATCTTGAGCTTATTCATCTTCTTTCTCCCACCATTCTGAAGATTGTAAATCATCTATCTCACGACGGTCTTTTTTCGTAGGACGCCCTGTACCGCGATCGCGTTTTAGGACAGGAGCATGAAATACGGATTTAAACCCTACCGTTTCTTCTACAGGCGTCTGATCTTCGTAGAATTGAACAGCAGTCTTGGCGTCAACACGACGGTCTAAAAGACCTGTCACCTGCACCACTTTTTTTTCAATTCCCTTTTGGATATGGTATACATCTCCGATCTTAACTTCATAAGAGGGTTTTATATTTTGGCCTTTGAGTTTTACTCGTCCAGCCTTACAGGCCTCTGTTGCCAAGGTTCTTGTCTTAAATAAGCGAATTGACCACAAATATTTATCAATTCTCAATTTTTCTGATGTTCCAGCCATATTTACAAAAATAATTATATTCAGAAACTATCGGGGCCCCTTCCAGGTAAATTAACATATTTCCGTTATAAATATATGCTTAAAGCACAAGGAGCCATGGATAAAGTTGCTTTTAACTGCAACTTTATCTAAGTTTGTACATCAAAATAAACTAATTCAAATAAGCAAACAAATAATATGGTAGAGCCACTTAAAAAATTGATTGAGGAAGCTTGGGAAGATAGACAATTATTGGAGTATAAAGAATATACAGAAGCGATCCGCGCTGTTATCATGAAGTTGGATAGCGGTGAAATCCGTGTGGCTGAGATGATCGGTACAAGATGGCATGTAAATGATTGGATAAAAAAAGCGGTCATCTTATATTTTCCAATCAATGATATGCGCGAAATGACTGCAGGTCCTTTTGTGTTTCATGATAAAATGAAATTAAAAACAGACTACAAGCACACAGGTGTACGTGTTGTACCTGGAGCTTCCGCTCGTTTAGGTGCATATTTGGCTAAAGGAGTGATTATGATGCCTTCTTACGTTAATATCGGTGCTTATGTAGACGAAGGTACCATGGTGGATACCTGGGCAACTGTTGGCTCTTGTGCGCAAATTGGGAAACATGTACACTTAAGTGGCGGCGTCGGAATTGGAGGTGTATTGGAGCCGGTACAAGCAGCCCCGGTTATTATTGAGGACAATGTTTTTATCGGTTCAAGAGCGATCGTAGTAGAAGGCATTCGTGTAGAAAAAGAGGCTGTATTAGGTGCCAATGTTGTATTGACAGCCTCAACAAAAATTATCGACGTTACGGGACCTGAACCTGTAGAATATAAAGGTTATGTACCTGCCCGCTCTGTTGTTATTCCGGGTTCTTACACCAAGAAATTTGCAGCGGGGGAATACCAAGTTCCTTGCGCTTTGATCATTGGTCAACGTAAAGAGTCTACAGACAAAAAGACTTCATTAAATGACGCACTACGTGATCATAATGTAGCTGTATAAAGTTAAAACTAGTATAAAGATAAGATGAGTGCATTCGTAGATCGTGAGGATTTAAATAAGGCCTTGGAGACGTTAAAAAACGGCGGATTAATTCTATACCCCACCGACACCATTTGGGGGATAGGCTGTGATGCCACCAATCCAGAAGCCGTGGAGAAAGTTTTCCAACTAAAAGGAAGAGATAAATCCAAAAGTCTGATCGTCCTTTTACACAACGACAATCAATTAGCGAGTTATGTCAATGAAATCCCGGATGTGGCTTATCAACTTATTGAATATACAGAAAAACCCTTGACAATTGTCTATTCGAATGCCAAAAATCTTGCGCCCAATGCAATTGCTGAGGACGGTTCAATTGGCATTCGAATTGTCAAACACCCTTTTTGTGAACAGCTTTTACAACGGTTTCGCAAACCGATCATTTCAACTTCGGCAAATATCAGTGGTGAGCCAACGGCAAAAGATTTTGACGAAATATCGGATGCCATCAAGGATGGGGTAGACTATATTGTTACCTATGACAGAAACGTAACAACAGATGGGAAATCATCTACTGTCATGAAGCTGGACCCTAGTGGTAAATTTGAATTTATTAGAAAATAGCATGAAAAAGATCGTTTTATTTTTTGCATTAGCCTTTGCTGTTACCAATATATCTTTGGCACAGCAAAAGGATATTCCCGCCGCCAAACCTGGTGTAAAATATGGGAAAGAAATCTCTGCGTCCAATGCGATTTCAGTAGCAAAGCTTGAAAAAGAACTTACGCAAAAGAACGCATTCAACGGAAAGGTAGCCGGTAAGGTCGTTGAGGTATGTAAGAAAAAAGGCTGTTTCATGACGTTGCAACGGGAAGGTGAAGAACCTATTACCGTTCGTTTTAAGGACTATGGTTTCTTCATGCCAGCAGACATTGTCGGTAAAACGGTTGTTGTCGAGGGTATTGCGAAGAAAAAAGAAGTTTCCGTAGCGTCGTTACAACATGCGGCAAAGGATCTGGGTAAATCACAGGCTGAAATAGATCAGATTACTCAACCTAAAAAAGATATTAGCATTATTGCCGACGGTGTTTTAGTTGTCAAATAAGACCCTCTTTCACCACGCCTAGCATTGTTCTGATGAAAAGATTCCAGCCTTCACCCTGTCATTCCATACTGGTCGATGGTACCTTGATGAGCTTCGAAAAGCCCATTATTATGGGGATACTCAATGTGACTCCAGATTCATTTTATGATGGTGGCGACAATACAACCGTCGAACTTGCGGTAGAGAAAGCCAAGAAGCTATTGCTTGAAGGTGCTCAAATCCTTGATATTGGCGCCTATTCCTCACGTCCAGGTGCTCCATTGATTTCATCACAGGAGGAAATGGATCGAGCTCTTCCTGCTATTCGGGCGATTAAAACTGCATTTCCTGACGCAATTTTATCAATAGATACCTTTAGGGCAGACGTTGCCGCTGCGGCAATCGATGCGGGAGTGCACATCATAAATGATGTTTCGGGAGGTACACTCGACGATAACATGTTCGCCACGGTAGCAAAATATCAAGTTCCGTATATTCTCATGCATATGCGCGGTATTCCCGAAAATATGCAGGAAAAAACCGATTACAATGATATTGTAACTGACGTAGCCACCTTTTTAGGTGACCGCATTGCGACGCTAAGAAGTATGGGGGTGAAAGATATTATTCTTGATCCGGGATTTGGTTTTGCAAAGACAGTGGAACAAAACTATGAGTTACTCTATCGTGTCAATGAACTTCATTACTTTGAATTACCAATTTTGGGCGGAATATCCCGTAAATCCATGATTTATAAAAAAATCGGAATCACTGCCCAGGAAGCTTTAAACGGCACCACTGCTTTAAATACGCTACTTCTCGAAAGAGGTGTACAAATTCTCCGCGTACATGATGTAAAGGAAGCGAAGCAATTGGTTGATCTCTTCTATTCGTAAATCAGCATTATTTGCCTACAAATTTCGGATCACTTAATGTTTTAATAAAAGCGATGATCGCTTCCTTTTCTTCTTCTGTCATAGGAATTCTTTTTCCATTTTCTTTCAAAATCGGATCAAGGTTAGCTGCATCCAAAACACCCTTGTCGAAATAATCCAGCACAGATTTCAACGTTGGGAACTGCCCAAAACTTCCATAAGGCGCTGTATACTCCGCATTTCTTAAAGAAGGTACCCGAAAAGCCATATAGTCTGTATCAATACCTGTGATACGTGCTCGCCCGGCCTCATCTGGATGTTTGTTTAACGGAAACCCGACATTTCTAAAACTCTGATCGGTAAATAATTCTGATGCATGGCAGCTTTCACATTTCAATTTAAACAGCTGATACCCCCGTTCTTCCTCGATAGTGAATTGCTCCCCTTCACCTCGTTTTACCTTGTCATATTTACTGTCGGCTGAAATTAGGGTATACTCATATTGTCCAATGCTTTTATAAATTCGTTCAGGTGTAATATTCTCATCGCCAAAAGCCTTCTTGAACAATACTTTGTAGTCAAAATCCCCTTTAATTTTGCCGATAACCTCCAAGATAGAAGAGTTCATCTCTTCATGCGTGATAATTGGAACTAAAGGTTGCTTTTCCAGTTCGAGTATATTGCCATCCCAATTATAAAATTTCATAAAAGCCAAATTCTGCAAAGGCGGCGTATTCCGAAATCCAACACGATCATCTATCCCTACCGCCTGCATTTTTCCATCGGAAAAAGCCAATGCGGGGTTATGGCAGCTGGCACATGATATCGTATTATTTCCACTGAATCTTTTCTCATGAAACAGCTTTTCCCCCAATTCAACACCATATTTTGTTGGCTTATTGCTCTTAAACGCATTATTTAGACTCGGAAAATCCGCAGGAATATTGAAAGTGACTATAGGGTTATCTTCCAGCTTAGAACCAACAATATCATCCCTACTACAGGATAAAGCAATCACTATAATGGTCAGGATTAAGATGACTTTTTTCATCCTATTAATTTTATCAAGGGTTGATGAATATTCAAAATGCAAACAAGAGTCTAATGCAGAAAGCATCCGTTCGCTTTTATGCCTAATGTGTTTTCCATAAATGGCTACAATCGCATTCCAGATCATAGCCATTTACATCATATTTAGTTAGAAACACCTTCAACAGTGAACATCCCTGCTGTATCGCTGCTTCCGTTGCCGCCAAGATTATCAACAAACTTCACCATTTCCACTGCTGAATGAATACTAGGTGTAGCATTATTGGCCCCCAATGTGATGGTATTCGTTTTACCGCTTAGGAGTTTATCGAAATCTGCCCTGATGTTAATCTGTGGTATACTTTTTCCAACAGTAACTATGGAAGGTAAATTCAACGTAATGTCCCGGTAAGCATCTACGCCCTGTTTATAAGTGGATTCATCGCCGTTTGTACCGTTGACCGTACTTCCTGTGTGAATAGACAACTCTTTATGATCAACACCATAAAAGCCCTCCAATTTCGTAAATCGGTAACCTGTCCCCCATTCCCAATGCATTTTAGTATCATTTGCTCCTGCTGTTGCATAGAAAACTGGGAATCTCAGTTGATCCAGCGTATTTATTTCCTGTTTTACCCCCAAACCGAATTTGATCTGTTTATACTCGCCAACAGGTATATTACTCAGTACATAATTTAAAGTTGCTGCTTTCGCCTGATCAATTACTGTAGCCCCTTTATCCAGGTCATTTACATTATAAGGGATCTCAGACCCGTCGGCTTTAATAAGTCTGATATTGCTAATTACATACTTTAGCTCAGAAAACTGATACAGTTGTCCGCTGGCGGATGTATTTGTCGTGGCAGCTGGGGAATCTGCACTACCCAGCACAATTGTTGTATTTTTAAATGTATTGTTGAAATGTAAGTTAACACTGTTAGCGACGTCTTCACTTTTGCTACAAGAAACCATAACCAAAGAGATCATCAGGAGTTTAATTGCATTGTTTTTCATTTTATTTTTAAGTTTTAAGGTATTTAAAAATTGATTTTTAAGGATGTAAAAATATTCCTACCCATGCGTGGTATATTTCCCCAATCCGCATAGGTACTATAGTATTCATTGAAAAGGTTCTCCGCACCAACCTGAAACGCGGCATTTAATTTCCCAATATTGAAGTTATAATCTGCCGATACATTCCAAATCTTATAGGATGCCGTTTGGTCCTCTCCGTATTCAGGACTAAAATTGACTTGACTAAAGTCCCCGTTCATTGAAGTTTGCACGCCGATCATTTTGTATCTGTAATGCAGTGATGTTTGATAACTTAAGGGACGTATAAAGGGCAGGTTTCCGCCCATATTGTCTTGCCCTCTGGCATAGGTAAGTATAGCTTTCCAATCTAGACCTGGCAAAATTTGATATTGCGCATTGAGTGCCAGATTAAACAACGTCGCATGATCTAAAGAGGTATAGCCTTTCACGCCTACCGATTGATAGTTCATGGGGCTACCCAAACTCAAAATCCGGCCAATAATGTAGTCTTGTATAAAGAAATAATTGGCCTTGGCCCCAATACTTAGCTTTCCGGTCTTAAATCCGGCACTGGCATTGGCTTCATAAGAAACTTCATTTTTTAAATCTGGATTTCCGATATAGTCATAACGATCGAAACTGTTATAGATGTAGTAACCATACGCTTCCGAAACAGAAGGAGCACGATGCCCAAACCCTGTTCCTAGAGAAAAGTCAAACTGACCAATATTTAACTGATAGCTAGCATGTAGGCTCGGCAGAATTCTATTTTTCTTCTGTGGAGAACCCGGATGAAAGATCCAGTTGAATTCAACGTATTTCGAATAGTTATAATTCAAACCCAATGACCCCCCAAAGACAAGTCTACTGATATCAGAAAGATCTAACGAGTTATTAATGGCTACACTCGCGAATCGTGTGGTCACCCATGGCCAGCTATAGGCAAACATGGTCTGTTTGGATCGATCCTGCGGGTACATGCGCATCTCAGCTATCGATAGATTATCGTAAGCATTTACCTGTATTTCCGAAGAATAACGATCTTTCTGCAGATTAATTTTAGACAAAAGACCGTAGGTCGTACTCCAGCCTGGCATATCCATATGGACCAAATTCTCCGGACGGGTTGTATCATCCATATAGTGCTCAACAGCATTAAAATAAACTTTGGTGTCCCATACTTTTACCAAGCCCTCTTCAAACAACTGTTTGTATGTAGCGGAAGTGATGATCGCTCTGGATAAGGATAGGTCCATTGGTAAAGCAGGAAATCCCACATCTTTTGCCCGATCAAAAATAGCATCCACCCTAACGGCAGAGAGCGGACTTGTTTTATAGGCCAAGCCCAAAGACGCATTGAATTTATTATATTGCGAATGCCGTACTTCATCGTCATTTCCATCATAATAATTTCCAGCCTTCCGGAAGGCAATACTTCCATCTGCCACAAATTTGTCGCTTGAGTAATATAAATTTCCAAGATTGAACGTCTGCTTATTATTGAATTCAAAACCTGTCTGATAGGCTCCGCCAATTTTTTTCTGCAGCCCAAACGAGGTATTCCTTCTTTTTAGATCTATACTGCCCGCGACCGTAGCGCCATGCAGATTACCCTCCTGCCCCGATTTAATATCGATGGCAGCAAGATTATTACTTTCTACATAAGAGGTTATCGGATCCATTTTATCCGTACATGCACCAAAGACATGCATCCCGTCGATCGTAATTGTCGAACGCTCGCTACTCATATTATTGAGTAGGGGTTCCCAAGCGTAGGCACCGCGTTTGATGAAGCTGATATTACTTGCAGAAGCCAAATATTCATCCACGGAGACTGTCATCTTTAGATCGTTTTCGATCCTCCTTTTAGTAGCAGCGGTGACTGTAACCTCCGCTAGACGTCTCGTGGTATCGCGCGTAATAGGATTGTTTTGTCCGTGTACATTCCATCCCAAAGACAACATAAAGAGCATAACACTTATTTTCTTCATAGCCTCTAAAATAGAATGTCGATGTATAACTCACTTTTACGCCCTTCTACCCCCGGAGTGAAATCCTTCGGCACCTCAGTCCCTGCTATTGCCCTTCCATTTTGGTTGACCAAAATAAAATTCAGCGTCCAGTTGCCTGTCATGGTGTAATTGACAACACCTTGGTACAATCCGTTGGCCTGTTGGACCAAGTCCTTATTATTGGGGGAAGAATGGTTGCCCATCGAAGGTTCTGGCATACGCGGATCTAACTGCAAGGTGTATCCGTTGACTCTTGTATAAGACAATTGCGCAGTGTCTAATCTATAAATACCTGCGACCAGTTTATTTTCAGCAACATTTGGTTTCCAAGGAGCAATCAAGGCGATTAAATAGTGTTCGCCATCTTTCCCGGTAAAGGTGGTTATATTACGATTTTTATTGGTCTGCGGCATTACAGTTACATGCTGTGCAGCAGAGAAAGTCTGATCGCCAATTTTAAAATCGATTTCCAAACTCCAGTTTGCTGCTGCAGAACTTTCATCTGTAAACACACTGTAACCCGAAAAGTAGTTTCCATCTAACGTATGGTCCATTACGGGCTGGTTTGGACAAACAATTTTCAGTCCTTGCATATTGGTTTGGATGGGCAGCAATTTGACTGCGGAAACGGCTACAGGTTCATTATTTTGCTGCTTATTGATTTTCACGCGGATATCATTATAACCGCGGTACAATACCCCGCCCGGGGCTTCAATATGAATATTGTACCCTGAAGAAATAAGGCTTGTAACCTCTTTAAACTCCATATTCTCTTCAACAGTATTTCCCCGTTCGGCCTCATAGTCTGTTTTTGCCTTGGTACAGCCGACTACAAGAAGACCTATAATCGCGATATAAAAACCCGCTTTTTTTATAAATAAATCTCTCATCTATAATATTTCATGTATAAGGAAGCTTTCCGATTTACTTCGTGAACTCGCAAGCCCGGTTTAAATAAATCATGCTGGCATCCTATATGACAAATGGATATATTTTTGTAGCGAAATGAAATCATCCTGTTGATTTTAAGTAGATTACTAACCACGATCAACATTATAATGATTCAGAGCCACATCGAAATGTAGTCCAAATAACCATATTGGTTTCTTTGAAATAAATACTGAATAAGTAGTTTAATCGGAGGATTGATTACTTTGACAAGACATCGCTAAACGCATTTTCACAACGCAATTATAAAGCGATACTAGCCCTAGCTTACACTGTAAACCATCATCAGCGATCGATTACTTATTCAAATAAATTACTAGCTGGATTTAAACCAAAGGGGGGTGAAATATTGTAAAGATGGGATTATAGGAATAATCTTCTTTATATACTGGAAGCAGGCGCTCCACAGTGTCTTCATAAAGAGCCGTGTTTTTAAACGTAAAATCTTGCGTATTATTTATAAAAACAACATCAATAATACGTAATTCAAGATTTTTTTGTTCCTTTTCCTCATGTTCGCGCATTTTCTTCATCAAAATACACTGGCCTCGACAGGCAAGCGCATTATCGTTAAAACGATTGATACATTCGTAACGTGCGATATAATCTCGATTCAACTCGAAGACTGTCCATAGCCATACCGTTGAGAAGCTCTGTAGGAGCATCAAGGGTAATAGAATCCATATAAACAGTCTGATTTTCATTCGAATATTTTATTCTCAATAGCAGCTTACATCAGGAAGATTACTTCATTATCTTGTAAACTGGCCAACTCATGATAATCCGTGTGAGTTTGGGCAAATATAACAAATGAAACTTGGAATAAACAAATTCCATTCGAAAGAAAAAGTCCCAGATAGCAAACTACCTGGGACTTGGAAAAAATCAATCTTTATTATTTTGTCGCAATCGTCAAGACAGCTTTCTTATTACCTGCAGTTAAATCCAATGTAAAAACATAGGTTTTACCGATCTCTAATACTTTACCGGTTTTGATGCCAAGATTGCCTGAGTCGCGTCCATTCTTTCCATCCCCCACAAAAACGATATCACTTGTCGTTGTCAGGTCTGTGCCACCAAATTCACCGCCCCATCCCTTTTGATGGAAAAATTTGAAATTGATGTTATCAGAATTTATAGACTCTCCTGCCTTAACAGTTATCTGGTATTTCTTGTTGCCTAGCGGCACCAGACAAAGCGCTTTATCTGTGTTCCAGCCTACCTGATTACTGGATACCTTAGGTTTTCCGATTCCTTCACCAATAATCCAAACCGCCCCACTTCCGTCATCTTGTAATTTTGCTAAATCATTACCTGTCATCGCTTCAACCACAAAATATTTTAAGGTAAAGTCCGCAGTAACGCGATACTTACCGTTCATTCCGTTGAAAGCGATTGATCCGTCAGGAGCTTGTGTAAAATAGTCCGGATCAATCCACCAATTCTTCAGATCTTCTATTCCGTCAATAACCACCTTCTCGCCTTTTACCATATTCAACTCTGCCTTAAAGTGCTCATCATCAAGGCGACTGAATACCGTTCCATTAATGGCATAAGCAATAATAAACGGTGAAGCTTGATAAGTTGAGGTATTAAATGCGATGCTATAGGTTCCAGAAGTTGAATTTGAAAATGGGATTTCAGCCGTAGACCCTAGGTTTATAACATTATTGACCCAACCAAAATTCATCAGATTGCCTTGTGCGCCCACTTTTGGTGCTTGAATATAGCCCTTTACCGAAAATGGAAAATTCTCTTTTGCCGCATATTGATTACGCCCTACCCTTTCCATGCGATAGGACTTAGATGCTGTGACTAAAGTTAAATATGGAAAGTCGGGTCTGCTCAGATTAATATCAAAAGATTGTTCCGTTATTTTTTGGCTAATATTCTGTAAGACAAACTTAAGGGTTGCTTTTCCATCGGGAATATCTTTCAGGAACGGAACATAAATTTTTCCAGTATAATCTCCATTTTGTTTGGTACGAATGACGGTTTCTGTTACCTTGTCGTCTGTAAAATACAATTGTGCTTTAACAGTAGACAGCGCAACTTCACTATCCGACACATGCACCTGAAATTCGAGACTATCCCCAAAATTTGCAGTCGAGATAGGCGATTTCAATTCGATTTTAGGATCCCCTATTTGATAGGTATATTTTTCATCCTTTTTACAGGAACTAACTGCCGTAATAGCAGCAGTTCCAAATAGTATATTGATGAGATATCTTTTCATTTGTTCATAATTTATGCGCTATCCATGTGATAGCGCTTAAGGTCTATCATCCTCCAATTAATAGGTCCAGCGGTAAGAAACAACCGACTTAGCTGGCACATCATAACTAAAATGATGTTTACCATCTGCCAAGGTAATTTTACGACTATCGCCCGATTCGTTTAACAGAACAACAGCATAGGTTCCGTCTGTATTTTGAAATGCAGTATAAACCAACCCTTCCGCTGTATACCCAGAAGCCCCAATCCGTGTGGCCCCTGATTTGACCACCGAGGAAAGATGACCAACAATATAGTAATGCGAATTGCGCGTTATATTCTTATAATTTGCCTTACTAATATCCACGGCGCCATAACATGTCTGACAGCCACCTTCGCGATTTGGCCCTTTGTCGGTATCAAGCATCAGGTTCCATACAATGACGCCCTTGCTCCAATTGTTGACGGTGCCCAATGCAACTTCACGCATATCCTCCATCAAACGTTTTTCAAGATTGCGTCCATCATTCCATTCCCCAATGGATGTTTCCGTAAATACCAGTTCCTTATCTGGGCGTTGATTATGAATATCGATAAGTTCAGCCTTATCCCCACCATAATTATGGTACGCCGCTCCGGCGAAGAATGAAGCCGCTCCGGCATCGTTATAGATCTTTACAGGGTAATCAGCCTGATCAGCAATGTTATCATAGTTATAATTATGATCAAATGCATAGATCTTTGTTGATAAGTTAGCCGCTTTTAACTGTGGGCCCAAAGCTTGTTTGACAAAAGCTTGTTGCTCTTGCCATGACATATAAAGCGAAGCGGAATTTTTTCTGTTCAACGGTTCATTTTGAACAGTAATCGAATAAATATTAATGCCTTCTTTCTTCATTGCTTGGATCCATTGAACAAAATACCAACCATAGTCCTGATAATACTTTGGATTTAACTGACCACTGGTCCACGAATCAAAGGGCTTTAAATCAGTTAAGTTGTTAACTTTCATCCATTTCGGTGGAGTCCATGGAGAGCCCATGATTTTTATGGATGGATTGATGGCAAGTATTTCTTTCAGCACTGGAATGATATATTGTGTTTCTTCCGACTGTAGTCCAAAATTTTCCTTTCCTTCCTTATCCCAGCAGGTATATTCACTCAAAGAGAAGTCGGAACATCCAATAGCAATACGGATGTAATTCATTCCCATTCCATCTTTATCTGAGAAAGTCTCCGTAAGAAATTTTGTTCGATCTTCCTTACTCATCTTCATCAGATTATAGCAGGTAGAGCCTGTAACTGCTGCACCGAAGCCGTCCATTGTCTGAAATTTCTTAGCTGGATCTAGCGTAATTGTATTAGGCGACATGTTAAATTTGGAACTGAAATCAACAAAGCGTTTTCCAAAATCCAAAGACCGACTGCCTGTCGTCGTATAAATGGTAACGTCACCACTTTTTTTAATTTCATCACCTTGTGAAGGTGTATAGCTGTCACGGTTACAAGATGTTGCCGTCACTAGACAGGACAACAAGAATGTATATATCATAGTTTTTTTATTATTGCGTTTCATCTGTTAATAAATTTTTCGCCATCCATCAAATGAGGATTTCCGTTGTTAAATCAGTTAATACCCCGGATTCTGAACTAGATTAGGATTCTGATCAATTTTTGGTTGCGGAATCGGTAAACGGTAAGAGTTCTTCGTGAAGGGATACACCTGTGCCTTTCTTCCAGCATCTTTAGCATAAACAGCATTCATGACAGATTCCACCTTATCTAAGCGCACGAGATCAAACCATCGTTGTCCTTCGAAGGCCAATTCAAGACGACGTTCTTTCAAATAAGCGTCTAATAAAGCATCCTTATTTGAACGTACGGCAGCGGATATTTTAGGCAATTTAGCACGGGTGCGAATTTTGTCAATAATGTCTGCCGCTCCAGATAGATCTGATCCCTGCTGAATTAATGCTTCCGCTTTTAACAATAAAAGGTCTGCGTAACGAAGCTTGACAATACTATTAAATGCAGAACGTAATTTAAACATGAATGGATAATGGTTTGACGGATAATAGTTGCTCCAAGTAGTGGAATAATAAACAATAGATTGCCCCAAACGAACCTGGTCCCCTTCATTCGTATACGCTTGAATCAAATCCCGAGATGGGGTTATCCATTTGGCCCATGTGAAGTTATTATCATAATTGGACAAATCCCTTCCAAACATCCAAGTCGCCCAATTACCTCCACCCGAAGTAAACTGTGCTTCCAAAATCGATTCTTTCGTATTCCGCTGTGCAAGATCTGTGTTGCTTGCATTCATTGCATATAGATCTGAGTAATTGGTATTCAGATCAAATCCATCCGCAGTCAATGCGTCAACATATTGGATAACTTTAGCGTAATCGCGAATTGGTTTTTCGGCATAGATCTTTGCCAGCATCGCTCGTGCGACGGATTTGGTAAATAAAGTCTTATTCCCATTATTGTTGGCTGGTGCATCAGCCAATCCGTCCATCAAGTCTTTTTCGATCTGCTTATAGGCTTCTTCTTCTGTGGCTTGTTTTGGAAAATATTGCGGATAAACTTCATTGACATTGTCACCAGTAATATCGGGTGCAATTGTGGTAATGACAGGGATAGATCCGAATATACGGACCATATCAAACATCGCCAATGCTCTGAATAGTTTAGCTTGTGCCTTATACGTTCTAATATCCGTATCGCTCAACGATTTATCAGCAACACTATCAACGTAAATGATCAATCGATTTGCACGTCCAACATCTTCCAGATATCTTCCCCAATCCCGGTCAACAACCGAATTAGACCCTTCAATAGAATTATTTTCGAAAGGTACAACTTCCGCTCCCGTCGTTCCCGCATAGGAATTATCGGCATGGGAATCTCCGATTAGGAGCAGATCGAGATACCAATGTTCCTGCCGATCTTTCATTTGCTGATAAATCCCCGCCAAATAGGTCTCAACCTCAGCTCTATTCTTAAAAACAATCTGCGTTCCTGTCTCGGTCTTCCCTTGACTCACATCCGAATAATCTGAAAGTGGATCACGATTCAAAGAGCAAGAAAATAAAAACAAAGAGCCGGTTAGCAAAGAAAGAGCATTACTTATATATTTTTTCATGATACAGACAATTAAAACTCAATATTAAGACCTAAAACAAATGAACGATTCTGTGGATAGGTACCCCAATCTATACCTTGGATTCTGGAATCGGATCCGCCCGAATATTGGTTTACTTCCGGATCCATACCTGAATACTTAGTCAAGGTAAACAGATTGCTTACAGATAGATAAGGCTGAATTTTATGGATACCAATACGCTTCAGTCTCTCCGGAGAAATGGAATAGCCCAAGGACACATTTTTCATCCGCAAATAACTACCATCTTCAACAAAATAGGTTGAATTTTTCATGTCAAAGCCAGCTTTAGGAACATGTGTAATCTGTCCCGGTACCCGCCAGCGATCCAATACAACTGTCGTTTGATTTCGACCATCATACATCCCCTCTGTTTCCATACGGCTGGCATTGAAGATGTCGTTTCCATAAGTTCCCTGAATGAATATGCTTAGATCGAAATTTTTCCAAGAGAAACTATTTGTCATACCATACACAAACTTTGGCAGGGGATTGCCGATATACGTACGGTCGCTTGACGAGATCTTGCCATCTCCGTTCAGGTCGCGATACATGAGCTCACCGGTTTCAGGGTTTACGCCATCTGAAATATAACCGAAGAATCCTGCAAGCGATCTTCCGGGCTCATTTTTCACCACAAAATCATTGACATAATCGTTCGTTTTGACATCATAATACACCTGTTGTAAGTCGAGCTGCTGAAGCTTATTTCTGTTGAAAGAGATATTAAAATCTGTATTCCAAGTCAAGTTTCCGGTCAGATTTTTCGAATTTACCGCAAATTCAAAACCATGATTATTCAACCTTCCACCATTTCTTTGGATTGTAGTTGCTTGCTGTCCTGCAGGCAAGCTCGCATTCATTAAAAGATTCTTGGTATCCTTGTTGTAGTAATCTGCGCTGATGCTGAGTCGATTATTCAACATCGTGATATCAAAACCGATACTGGTTGTGCTTGTCGTTTCCCAAGTTAAATCTTTCGCTCTTAAGATTGTGGGTTTATTGATATTTGGTACAGCATTGTCTTTTCCCTCAACAAACCATTGTTGACGTTGGATACCGCTCAATTGCAGGTAAGCATAATCGCCTAATCCGTATTGATTACCTGTCTGTCCCCATCCCCCCCGGATTTTTAAGTCGTTTATCCAGGTTACATCTTTCATAAAATCTTCAGCAGAGATTCTCCAAGCAGCCGATACCGATGGAAAATAGCCCCAACGTCGTTCTGGACTTAGCTTGGAAGAACCATCGGCACGCATATTTGCGGTCAATAAATACTTGCCATCATAATTGTACATTGCGCGTGCGAAATAGGACATAATCCCCCAATTGGATGCTGTAGATCCTGTTCTATCCCAAGAGATCTTATTTGCAGCATTAAGTGTCTCAATGATTCCATTAGCATAGTTTGAACCATAGATATAGCTTCTGGAGTACTTAGAATCCGTCCATGACGAACCGCCCATTACTTCCAAATTATGCTTTCCGAAGTTCTTCGTGTATGTCAAGAAATTGTCCCACGTTAACACGGTATTTGTATTACGAATATCTGAAGCTTCCCCGAATTGATTTCTTCCCCACGCTGTCGTCCAAGGATCCAAAAAAGTGGTCATCACCCCGGATCTTCGATCTAATGAAAACGAAGTTTTCCATGTTAAGTTAGGCATAAAGGAAATCAATGCACTTCCTGTGGCAACAAGACGGTTTTCGCGGTTATTGTTATTCCTTGTCCGGGCTAAGTTTTCCAATGGACTTGTAATGTTGTTGATCCCATAAAAATTATTATAGAATCGATCTGGATTTGTTGGATCCCATACAGGGGCGTAAGTAGGTGTTGTGATTACAGATGTAACTACTCCACCACGGTTAGAACCCAATCCGGAGGTAATTCCATTATCATTGTTATCGGAATAATTGATATTCGCATTCACCTTTAGCCATTTTCGAACTTGGTTATCAATATTAGCACGAAAATTATATCGTCTAAAAAAGGATCCTTGTAATGTTCCTTTTTCGTTCAAGTACCCTCCACCTAAATAGTAACGAAGCTTCTCATTACCATCCGAGATGGATATTTGATGATTTTGTTGAATACCTGTCTTGTAGGTTTCTTTGAACCAATCCGTTTGATCCAACAATCCCTCTGGCAGATTTATCATACCTATTTCATCCTGTAAGTCTTTGTATTGACTGGTATTTAAAACGTTGACAGTGTTATTGACAACATTGGCTGTCCACTGTGTTCCAAGCGTAATTATTGCCTCGCCGGCTTTTCCTGATTTTGTCGTAACCAAGATGACACCGTTCGAACCACGCGAGCCGTAGATCGCTGCCGATGAGGCGTCCTTTAGAATTTGAATGTCCGTGATATCATTGGGAGACAAGAACTTAATATCTTCCACAGGAACTCCATCAACAACATATAAGGGAGTCGTATTGCTATTAAAAGACGTTATCCCCCGAATTTGTATCTGAGGTGCTGCACCTGGCTGGCCACTCGGCTGAATAACAGTGACGCCGGCAGCCTTACCTTGAATGGCTTGTCCAAAATTGGTGACGGGCCTCTTTTCAAGGTCTTTCGTGGAAACAGAAGAGATTGCAGTCGTGACATCTTTTCTTTTGACGCTACCATAACCGATTACAATGACATCCTCCAGCATATTGGTTGATGAATTCAATTGGACGACCATGGTACTGTTGGCAGGCAATTCTTTGCTGTCGTAGCCAACAAAGGTAAATTGGAGTATACTGCCGATGCTAGCAGAAATTTGAAAACGCCCATCTGCATTACTGGAGACTGCATTATTACTTCCTTTTTGTGTAATGGTTACTCCAGAGAGTGGTTTCTGATCTTGAGCATCCAAGATACGTCCACTGACTTGAACTCGGTCTTGGGCAAATACCAAATTCACCAAAGTAAACAAGAAAGCTAGCCCCATTGAAAAGGCAACTTTTCGTGTAAAGTAAATCATATGAAATAAAAAAATTGGTTATTGTTTAATCTTTTGGTTATTCCAAAATGGCAATGAGTTTCCCCTGCTTCATTGCTCAAAACAAAACTAAGATCACCAAGACGGAGAAAAAAGAGCTAGTACTGAAAAAGTACCAGAAAAAAAATGCAAACAGCTAACATAAAGATTATTACAAATTAAATACAGCATTAAAAAGTACCTACAGGAGCGTACAATCGTCTTTAAAACAGCCAATTTTCGGGTATTACCCTACATTTTAGGCCCGGTCGATCACCGCAATCTGACACACAGCAGCTTCAAAAGCATCGCGGTTTCCCGCAGCCTTATTACGCACTTTTGTTCTATAATTATAAACTGTCCGAAGAGAATATCGAAGGAAACTTGCAATCTTCACAGAATCATCGATCCCTAATCGAATCAATGCGAAAATCCGAAGTTCAGTATTTAACAATTCAGTTTTTTTGGGATAGATTTTCTCGTCCTCCTGAAGTAAGGCATTGAATTCATCAACAAAGGTTGGATATAGATTTAAAAAGATACGGTCAAAATTAACATAGAGTTGCTGCACCTCTCTTTCTTCCATTTGCGTTGACTTTAACTGTTCGCGTAAGGCATCCCACTGCTGATTCGTCGCTTTTTTCAACAGTGCTTTTCTGATATCTTCCATTTTATCGATATAACTCGAACACATATCAAAGAATTGCGCAATATATTCTTCTTTAATATGATTGGATTCAGATAATTTAAGGTTAGTCTGGTTTATTTCATCATTCAATGATCGAAGTTGTTGGTTTGTAGCCGATAATTCCGATCGTATCCTTCTCAAATGTTGCACTTGTCTATAAATAATGACAAGTCCAATGATTACACCAATCAATAAAATACTGACGATAATGACCAAGCCTACCAGTTGCCGATTTTGGCTACTGATTTTCTGCTGATAGGCGGCATTGATTATAGGATAAGAAGAGGTACCTTCAATAATGCGATACCGCACTTTACATAACATCGCATCGTCTATGGCTTTTTCAATAAACTGAAAAGCGCGATCGAAATCCTGTTGGTCGTAATACGTTAGCGCCAGATCATGAAAAGATGCGTTGTCGCGATTAGCCATTTCAATATCTGCACTGGCTGATATGGAAAGATAGTAAATTTGACTTTTTGTATCCTTTTCATATTTGTAAATGAGCCCCATAAAATAGGCTATCAGCGCGCGCTGCTCAATATCCTTTTTGTTCTCATTCCAGAGGACCAACAATTGCTTTTTAGCATCCTCACGATTACCATTAAAAAGTGTTTTTATAGCAATGGTTGTACGATACTCCAAGGAAGACTTTGGTAGTACAGTTAACAGAGAATCACGATACTTTTCACTTGCCTGGTAATATTCCGATCGATTATTGCTCTGACCGTAATGACTATAAAAGGAGCTGTAGGTATCGTAATATTTCGCCAAGAGATCCCGGCCAAGATGAGCGGGCTCAACTTGCTTTAACAATTGTGAAGCTTCTATATACCGTCCAATGGTGGAATACACCCAGGCCAAATCGAGATGAATAACCGCCTGTAAGGAGTCATTATTCGGTGGAGCGAGCTTTTGACACAGTAAAATATAAGTAAGTGCTGCGTCAGAATCAAACTTCTTATAATTTTCAAAGATTTCGTAGTTCTTCTTCAAAAATTGAACAGGATTACTTTCTAATGCTTTGGCCTCCTGTTTTAATTTCTCCAATTTATCTTCACGGTTCTTGATGTAAATTTTCTGATTTTCCATCAAATATTCCAATCGTTGCAAAACCCGGGTACTATCGGAATCTACTTGCGCAGATAGGTAAAGACTAAAATGAGCAAAAAGAATAAAAAGAAAAATGCGCTGCAACATAATAAACTCGGTTCAACATCGTGTAGACTAAACTACATAAAAATAACAACAAAAAAGAGGACGTCTCCCGACGGCCTCTTCCCCCGACCCAGTTAAGGGTCCAAGAATTAACAAGTTAATTCTTTATCGCATGAAAAATAGTTTTCTTTTTAATGTATGGCAACCTATTGCCAACCTCCTCCCAAGGCTTTGTATAGTAGAATCTGGTTTAACGTGTTTTCTTTCTCCAATTCTACTTTTCCGATTTGGGCTTCCAGCGACTCCTTCTGGGCTGTAACGACGTCCAAAGAGGTCACCCGTCCAGCAATAAATAGTTCCTGTGCGGCCTCGATAGAGAGCTTTAATGCTTGAACATGCTCATCGACAAAACCACGTCGTCTGCCTATTGCCTCTTGCGTCATAATCACATTAGAAACCTCATTATAAGCATTCAGAACCATTTTTTCATAATCCAAAAAAGCAATCCCATAGTCCGCTTTTGCAATCTCGTACTGCGTTTTCAGTTGCCTTTGGTTAAATATCGGAAGCGTAATACCGCCAAATAAGTTATAAGCAATAGATTTATCCAAATTAAATAACTTGTTAAAGCTAAAGCTCTGCAATCCGATAAATGGACTTATTGCTACAGAAGGCAGAAAAGCCAAACGTGATGCTTCCTGATTATTCGAAGAGGCAATCACTTTCAAATAAGCAGCCTTGATATCGGGACGTTGGTTGACAAGATCATCCGGTGTACCAAAATGCATTGCATGATATAAATCCGCATTTTCAGCATATGTACTTCGTACAATAGGTTGATAAAAACGTCCTAATAAACCGTTTATATGGTGTTCCCAAAGTGCTATCTCTTGGATCAATTGTTCTTTAGCAGCTTTAGAATTGGCCAAAAGCGCTTTAAACTGTTGTACAGAAAGCTCAGTCGCATAACCAGCATCTTTTTTTACTTCAACAACTTCCAGTGCATTCTTATGCAATTCAATATTCCGATTATATACTTTTATCTTTTGATCCAAAGCAATTAGTTCATAATAAGCTGTTGCAATATTAGAGACTAATTCCGTTTCCAAGAGACGCTTTCCCTCCTGCTCTGCTAGGAAGCTAAAATAAGCAGCTTGTTTTTGGCTCTTTAACTTTCCCCAAAGATCAATCTCCCAAGATGAACGAAGTCCGATAAAATAATCTGGGATAAATGGTTCGGGTAATTTTTCATCATTTTTCAAATTCTCCGAGAAATTTGAATCGTAATTACCGATCCCTGACTCAGTATAGTGGCCATACTTCCGTATTCCTCCTTCTACTGTGGCCTCGACCCTAGGACCTAAAGCGGCTTTCCGTTGCTTAAAATAAGCTTGCGCAGATTCCAAACGTAGGATGGATTGACGAATATCCAAATTGTTCTGCAACGCCGAATCAATTAAGGAAACCAACTGCGAATCTTTAAAAATTTCCTTCCAAGGCCGGCTTCCCACATTTAAACTATCTGGCGAAAGATGTTTAGAAAAGGAATTCGGTACGTTTACTTTCTCCGGTTGGAGAGCTTTTTTGGGAACCGAACAACTTCCAAATAAAATAAGTGCGGCAATAACCAAAGAGGCTTGTTTCACAACTTGTTTCTTATTCTCTTTTTTTGAAAATAAGATCACTAAGCCTGGGATGACAATTACCCCCAGTATGGTTCCAATGAGCATTCCACCCACAGCAGCAGTACCGATACTTCGATTACCCAATGCTCCCGCTCCACTGGCCATCATCAAGGGTATCAAACCTGCAATAAAAGCAAAGGAAGTCATTAATATCGGGCGTAAGCGGGCAACTGCTCCTTCGATCGAAGCTGTCACGATATCCATTCCTTGCTTATATTTCAAATTGGCATATTCCACAATCAGAATCGCATTTTTACCTAACAAACCAATCAGCATGACCAATGCGACCTGCGCGTAGATATTGTTTTCCAATCCAAAGACCTTCAAGAAAATGAAAGCACCAAAGATCCCCGCCGGAAGACAGAGCAGAACTGGTAACGGCAATAAGAAGCTTTCGTACTGTGCACATAACAACAGATAAACAAACAGAAGACAAAGTGCGAAAATATACAAAGCCTGATTTCCAGAGATTTTCTGTTCCCGAGTCATACCAGACCATTCGATACTATAACCTTGAGGAAGAGATGACGCTATTTTTTCCACTTCTTCGATCGCTTGTCCAGAACTAAAGCCTGCTGAGGATTGTCCTGTAATCATGGCCGAACTAAACATATTGTAACGGGTAATTTGTTCAGGACCATAAATTCTTTCCATCGAAATAAAGGCATTGTATGGTACCATCTCACCCGTCTCATTCTTCACATATAAACGTAATACATCTTCTGGTCTTTGGCGATATTCGGGACCAGCCTGTACCATGACCTTATACATCTGTCCGTAACGGATGAAATTTGTCGCATAAAGACTTCCCATTAAGGTCTGCAGCGTATTCATGGCATTCTCCACCGATATTCCTTTTTTTGCAGCCATATCGTAGTCCACCTTCAGCATATACTGTGGAAAGTTCACATCAAAACTGGAGTTGATATCCTGAAGAACATCACTTTTTTCCATATCGTCCATAAACTTCTGCAGCACTTCGGCCGTCTTATTGAGATCTTCATTACCACTACGGTCCAATAGACGTAGTTCAAAACCTGATGAGTTACCAAAGCCTGGAACTGTTGGTGGAGGAAAGAAATCAATTTCCGCATCGGCAAAGTCCTTGGTTCTCTCGCGTAAATCTTTAATGACATCATCTACTGTCTGATCTCGCTCTTTCCAGGGCTTCAGATTGATCATCCCCATCCCGTAGGAAGCGCCGGACACTTCGGTAATAATACTATATCCCGATAATGTAGAAACGGTTTCCACAATATCAAGCTGACGTGATACAGAGTCAATTTTATCCAAAACACGTTCGGTACGGTCCACCGTTGCTCCAGGAGGTGTGGTTACAGCGACATAAATCATTCCCTGATCCTCGGTTGGAATAAAGCCCGAAGGTAAGATCGCGCTACTTCCCCAGGTGGCGACAAAGAAAACGCCAAGTAAAAGCAAGGTCAATCCGCGCCGTGCACTTGTTTTTACCAAAATCCCCTTGTAACCAAAGGCTGTCTTATCATAAACTGCGTTGAATTTTTTAAAGAAACGATCGAGCCAATTATTCGATGGTTTGCGATCGTGAGGCGATTTCAAGAAAAGCGCACATAAAGCGGGTGTCAATGTCAACGCGTTGATACCTGAAATAACAATGGCAGCCGCGAGCGTCAATGAAAATTGACGATAAAAAATCCCTACTGGCCCCGATAGAAAGGCAACCGGAACAAATACCGCAGACATGACAAGTGTAATAGCCACAACAGCGCCACCGACTTCTTTCATTGCTTCCAATGTAGCTTCCATAGGCTGCAAATGTTCTTCTTCCATCTTTGCGTATACAGCTTCGACGACCACAATACCATTATCGACCACAATACCTATTGCCAGTACCAGTGCAAATAAGGTCAGTAAGTTGATCGAGAAACCGAGCATCTGCATAAAAAATAAAGCCCCAATTAAACAGACCGGGACAGCCAAAATAGGAATAATAGTCGCCCTAAAATCCTGTAAAAAGATAAATACAACAATAAAAACCAAAAGAAAGGCTTCCAGTAAGGTCTTGATAACGGAAGAAATCGAAGCATCTAAGAAACGTGATACGTCATAGCCCATTGTATAGGTCATTCCGCTTGGAAATTGTGTCTGTTTCAATTCTGCCATGCGATCTTTCACACGTTGAATAACCTCCTGTGCATTTGACCCTGGTAATTGCTTCAACATAATGGAAGCTGAAGGCCGACCATCGGTTTTGGAAACCATTTCATAGTCCAACGAGCCAAATTCGACATCTGCAACGTCTTTAATACGGATAATGGAACCATTGGAATTCGCCCGAATAGGAATATTAGCATATTCCTCTATTTCGGTGAATTTACCAGGATAACGTAACACATATTGTTGCATATTGCGCATCTTATCCGAGCTAATCCCTGTTTGCCCCGGTGCAGCCTCAATATTCTGCTTTCGCAATGCTGCCACCACATCTTCGGTGGAAATATTATACGCTGCCATACGATCAGGTTTAACCCAAACACGCATAGCGTAATCCCGCATTCCCATAATCTGAGCGAGACCGACGCCTTCGATCCGTTTCAGTTCCTTTAGAATGTTGATATCTGCGAAATTGTAAATGAATCTTTCATCCGCAGTTTCATCATCGGTAAAAACATTCAGATACATCAGCATGGAGTTGACCTCTTTTTCGGTGGTTACCCCTGCTTTGATGACCTCTTCAGGGAGTTCATCCAATACCGTTGTTACCCTATTCTGTACGTTTACAGCCGCAATATCTGGATCTGTACCAACTTCAAAAAAGATTTGAATAACCGTGCTGCCGTTATTGGTAGACACTGAATTCATGTAAGTCATCCCAGCTACACCGTTGATTGCTTTTTCCAAAGGAATAGCGACAGCATTTGTACTCACCTCAGCATTGGCACCTGTATAATTGGCATTGACGACGACCGAAGGTGGTACAATGTCCGGAAATTGCGTGATGGGCAATGTAAATAAGGCCAACAACCCTAAAAGTGTAATAAACACCGAAATAACCAACGACAATATGGGTCGTTTTATAAATGTTTCAAACATAATTTATCCTCCCCTACAGTTTCCTCATTTTTGGATTAATCTTCATTCCACTCCGCAGTCCCTGTACTCCCTCATAGACAATCTTGGCGTTGGGATCTAAACCTCCATCCACAATGTAATAATGCCCCACACGTGGGCCCGCTGTAAAAGGTGTCATTTTTACGGTACTATCTGCCTGTACAGTATAAACGTATGTTTTGTCCTGAATTTCAAATACTGATTTTTGGTGTACAAAGGTATGTTGCCCTGTCTGCATTGGCACTGCAATCTTACCTGTTGCACCATGCTTTAGGATATGCTCGGCATTGGGAAATTGAACCCGAAGGGCAATGGATCCAGTATTGGCTTCAAATTCACTTTCTACCAAATGGGCAATTCCCTCGTGTGGATACAGTTCACCATTAGCCAAAATTAACTTGACCGATTTTTGCGTCTCCTTACCGTCCAACTTATCACGCATAAGTGTCAGATACTCCCTTTCAGAAATATCAAAATAAACGTTCACTTTACTTAAATCGGAGATCGTCGTAATTAAGCTACCCTCGGTCAATAAAGAGCCTTCTCTCAATAAGATACGGTCTATACGACCGTCAAAAGGAGCCTGTATAACAGTATAGTCCAATCTTGTCTGTGCCTGATTTACCAAAGCTCGGGCTTCTTCGATTTTAGAATTGGCCGCTTTTAATTGAATTTTCAATAAATTATATTCGGAAGAGCTCACAATATTCTTGTCAACCAATTTTTGAGTTCGTTCCATTTCCAGCTTGATCTTTTGTGCCTCCGCAATGGCATTATCATACTGTGCTTTGGCCTTGGCTAATTCCGAACGATATTCCTCATTATTATACTTAAACAGCATTTGGCCTTTCTTTACCCAAGCCCCCTCGTCTACATAAATTTTATCCAAAAAGCCATTCAATTTGGAACGAATTTCGACGTTTTTTAAGGCTTGAACATCCGCAATATACTCCTGATAAACAGTCGTATCCATTACCATTAAAGGTACTACTGGTATATTTTTGAGTTCTTCTTTCGAATCAGCGTTAGCGTTGGATGAATGGCATGAAGCCAGCATCCCAACCATACCCACGAAAAGGCACAGTAAAAGTAATTTCTTCATAAACGATAAAAAATGTAAAATGTTAAACCCTCCTACGGTATTTTAAAATCAGTCGTTAGGAGAATGTGTTAGATGGGAGCTACAGCAATTCTATAGCGTAAAGAGCGGCCCAAAGCCTTCCATACCATATATAGAAATAAAACTAAATTGTTGCAGCCTCCGCTAGAAAATTAGAGGAGCGTAACTAGAATGGCCTAAAACGGGATAGGAAGCGATAATACCCTGGTAAGCATAGGGTTTTAGATCGGTAAAAAGGATGTTCATCATCTTTTGCAAAACATAATGCCGTAAAGACGATTCCAAAAACAAAAATAAAAATTGGTAGTACTTGACTATTGAGCGAAAATATACGATAATCATCTTGCAATAGTACTTTTTCTTCTTGGGAAGAATGAATGGGTTCCAAATCCAATACGTCATCCAAAAAATACTCCACAATGGTCTCACCTGCATGCAACACCTGTCCAGTTGCCGAGGAGAAAGACTCATAGGTCAACAGATTAAGGTATGCAAAGAGTGTTAAAAAATGAAATATTTTGCCTAACATATCGAAATTTCGAATCACAAAGGTATGACTTTAAATAGCTAAGATTATTTTATTCATGTAAAAAAACCATGACAGCCTAAAAAATTAGCTGTCATGTCCTTAAATATCTCTAGTTTATTAGATTAAAGTCGATAAATTTCAAATGTTACAATTTGATTTTCACCACTAATGGAAAATGATCCGATGGTAATCTTGTCTCGTACTGTTTAAAAGAAAGTTCTTTAGGGAAATCCCCCTTTTTAACCTCTTCACTATTTTCTTTAGCACTACGATAAGATTCTGTTAAAACAGCATAATGCTTTACTTTAATCCGAGGAGTTACGAATACATGATCTATACGGCTGTCTGTCCAAAGATTATTATCGAAAGCATTAAATGTACCGTTCCATGTAAATTTAGTCGGAGCAAGCTCAAAACTATCTTCTATAAAATCGGATTCTTGTAGGATGTTATAAATTTCATTATTTTGATCGACATTGAAATCACCGGTCAATATAGCTAGTTCCCCTTTTACAAACTCTTTCATTTTTTTGACAACCAACCGACTACTTTTTTCCCGGGCTTTGACACCAACATGATCCATATGCAAATTAAAGTACCAAAATTTCTTCCCAGAATTAATTTCCTGCAACTGCACCCAAGTACAAATACGAGGTAAGGCAGCATCCCAACCTTTTGAAGGGCGATCTGACGTCTCAGAAAGCCAGAAGACGCCACTTTTTAATTTCTTAAATTTCTTCTTTTTGAAAAATATAGGCGCAAACTCTCCCGCAACTTTACCGTCATCCCGACCAACACCAACATAATCATAATCAGTAAGACGTTTTTTCAAATCTACCAATTGATTTACCAATACCTCCTGTGCTCCAAAAACATCGTAATCCACAAAATCAATTAAAGAAGTGATTACTGGAAATCGCTGATCCCAACCGTTACCATTTTTACGATCTCCGTCATTGTCATAACGGATGTTGTAGCTTCCTATTGTAAGACCTATTGAATTTTGTGAAAAGGCATTTAAAACAAATAAATTGATTACAAAAATAAGACTTAGCGATATAATACGTAATTGCTTCATAATATATTATTTTATTTTTTCGTTACTAAAGGAATATGGAGCATCTTCTTTTTTTGTACCTCTATTTTTATTCGGTTCTTCGCTCATTTTGAAATCAAGTTTGGCACCCTGCAATAAATCTTTATAACGGATATAATTATGATTATAAGGCTTTCCATTCCAAGTTAGTTGATCTACGTAGACCTGATTTGCTCCCTGTTGTTTAGCTTGGATATTCACTTTTTTCCCATTTTCGAAATTTAGTGTCACCTTATCGAATTGTGGTGAACCAATCACATATTCGCCCGAGGCAGGAGAAACTGGATAAAATCCCAGCGAAGAGAAGACATACCAGGCTGAAGTCTGCCCGTTATCTTCATCACCACAATAGCCATCTGGTGTAGGCAAATAAAGTTTATCCATTATTTTGCGTACCCAATATTGTGCTTTCCAGGGCTCTGCAGCATAATTATACAGATAAGGCATATGTTGGATAGGCTGATTTCCATGCGCATACTGTCCCATATTCATCACCTGCATTTCACGCATTTCGTGGATCATTCCGCGACTTTTCATACCCTCATAACTCGGAATAACAAACACCGTATCCAACATGGACACAAATGATTTATTACCACCCATCAAATTAATTAAACCTTGAGGGTCATGGAACACACAAAAACTCCAATGCCAAGCATTTCCCTCCGTATATTCTCTTGACCAGGCACTTGGATCAAAATCTGAGACGAACGATCCGTCTGCTTTTTTCCCACGCATAAGTTTTGTACTTGGGTCAAACAGATTTTTATAGTTCATCGCGCGTGTTGCATAAATAGCTGTTTCAGCTTCCGGTTTGCCCAATGCTTTGCCAAATTCATAAATACACCAGTCATTGTATGCATATTCCAATGAACGTGCTACATTTTGGTCTACTTTTACATCAGCAGGTATATAGCCCAATTTATTGTAATATTCATAACCGAAGCGTCCCGTCGAAGAGTGTTTCGGATAGGCACTATTGGCCCCATGCTTGAGCGCTTCCCATAATAGGTCTTTATCATAGCCTTTCCGATCAGTGATCAAGGCATCTGCGACAATAGAAGCGGAATTGTTTCCAATCATCGATGCACGATGTCCTGGCGAAGCCCACTCCGGAAGGTAACCACTCTCCTTATAAGCATTGACCAAACCTTCTTGCATGCGATCGTTCATGGATGGATATAATAAATTCAACAGCGGAAACAAACTTCTGAATGTGTCCCAAAAACCTGTATCTGTAAACATTTCGCCAGGCAGGACCTGCCCATTGTAGGGGCTATAATGCATACGCTTGCCTGTTCCATCAATTTCAGAAAAATCCCTTGGAAAAAGTGTTGAACGATAGAGGCTGGAATAAAATGTACGTAACCGGTCAATATTATGGTCTTCAACCTGTACACGTCCGAGGATTTCGTTCCACTGTGCTTTACCTTCGTCAACAACCTGTTGAAATGTTTTGGACTTCACTTCTTTTAAATTAAGTTCTGCCTGCTCAAAACTTATAAAGGAAGAAGCAATACGGGCTGTGACCTTCTCCCCTCTTTTCAAGGAAGAGAAGCCCACAACTGCTCCGGCGTGATTGTCCTGAATTTCCAATTCATCTTTACTTATCGCTCCGCTTTTAACAGCAGCTTTGTAGGAGAATGGTCTATCGAAAGTAATGACGAAGTAATTCTTGAAATTCTCCGGAACACCACCGCTATTTTTTGTTGAATACCCGATAATCTTATTTTCCTGCGGAATTACTTTAATATAAGACCCCTTATCAAATGCATCAATAATAACATAAGCACTGTCTGTTTTGGGGAAGGTGAACTGAAAGATTGCTGCCCGTTGTGATGGAGACAATTCTGTTGTCACATCGTGATCCGCAAGGTAGACGCTATAATAATAAGGTTTTGCAATTTCCGCTTTATGTGAAAACCAGCTTGCCCGCTTTTCCTGATCAAATAGCGGTGTGCCTGTTATTGGCATGATTGAAAACTGACCATAATCATTGTTCCAAGGGCTTGGCTGGTGCGTTTGCTTAAATCCTTTAATTTTATCAGCCGTGTAAGTATATACCCAACCATCGCCCATATTTCCAGTCTGCGGGGTCCAAAAATTCATACCCCAAGGCCGAGCGATCGCAGGATAAGTATTGCCATTAGACAATTCATACTTCGATTCTGTACCGATCAACGGGTTAACGAAATCAACAGGTGAGGTTTGTTGCGCCATTCCAGCATGCGTCGCGAATAGAAAAAGAATACTACCTGTTAGTTTTTTAATATTAAACATAAATGAAGCGTTTGGTTAAGCTTAAAATTATTAGCAAAAAAGCTAAAACGTATTAGTAAATATAGGTAAGAAATTTAAATATAGCAGATTACCCAGGTCTTTTTCACAAGATGGTTACAAAAAAAACCGCAATCAAATGATTGCGGTTTTTATATCACACTAATACTACCACCCAGGGTTCTGCCCTAATGAGGGCGATTTTTGGATCTCTGAGTTTAAAATAGGAAATAAGTAATGAGTTGGAGCAGTAAAAACTCTACTTTCAACAAAGAAACGTTCCATTTTATAACGTTTATCACCGATTTGGATTTTACCATTTACATCTTCAACAGCTCTCATACCATTAATCATATTTTGAAGTTTCGGATAAGCTGTATTATTATTCTTCCAGTAGTTTATACTTCGTTCATTATTTGTACTACCTGATGCAGTAAAGGTCTGGTATTTAGTTTTCTCCACCGAGCTACTGGGCTCTAGATATAGGCGACTATCAAAAGCTCTCTTATTCTCATAGAAGAATTCGACCCTTCTTTCACGGTAAATGTACCCACGCATCAAATTTTTATCAGCAAGCGTTGTCATAGGCATTGGTGCCATAAAGGATCTAGATCTTACCTGATTAATTAAATCATAGATCTCTTGTGTTGGTCCATCAACTTCGTTAACCGCCTCAGCATAAATGTAAATAAAGTCTGGCAAACGCCAAACTGGAGGCGCACTAATGATAACACTGCCATTCTTATTCCAGGCTTCCTGCAAAAATTTCCTCAGATAATATCCCGTGCGCGTTGCATTATTCGCTCCGATCTGATCGGCACCACTCGCAATATTTGTCTGGGATGGATTATTGTTACCGCCGCGGAATGCTGCACCATGAAATATAATGTCGCGATAAAAACGTGGATCCCTTTTTACTGAAGTATAAGGATTTGCGTCATCATACCCGTCCTGTTTAGCCTTGGTACTATAAATCGGGTAACCAAAGCCATCTGGCGACAAGTACTCATACTCATCTACTTGTTCTTGAACGGGCATCTGACGAGCTCCACCACCGCGGCTTGGCGGATATACATCACCAAACCACCCTTCACCCTTATAGCGCGTAAAAAACAAAACATACTCATTTTTGAACGCCTCCATATCATAAAACATCTGCCATAAGCGTGTATAAACTGTTGAGTTACTCGTGTTTTGACCACCACTATCTCCAAAATCGGTATTTGAGTATTTCTGGTAAAGACTATAACGTTTTCCACCTGCAACCTTACTTTCAAGAACTGCCTTAGCAGCCTCTTTAGCTTTCACCCAACGCTGAGGATCATATGTAGCGTATTCGGACTCAAACTTACGTGTCCCATTATAACCTTTTGCGGCAGCTCCATTCCAAAGTGGTGTAGCGGCCATCCACCGTGCTTCTGCTATCAGCCCAAGACATGCCCCTTTATCGATACGTCCAAAATTCTGCCCCTCCCATTTTTCCGGGACAGCATTATATGCTGTTGTTGCATCAGCTACAATTTTGTCAATAACTTTATGAACTGACTCACGCTCGAAATTCATGTTCTCTGTTGCCGTAACAACATGATCTATGTAAGGTATCTCACCATATATACGAACAGCCATTAAATGAAAGTAAGCTCTTAAAAAGTAGACCTCACCCACGCGCATAGGCAGTGAACCTGGTTCTAGGATATCATCTGGTGTACTATATTTTTTAATTCCTTCCAAAATAACGTTTGTTCTGCGGATCCCGTCAAACATACTATTCCAGAATTGCCCATTGTCTCCGGGTAGTTCATTGATATTCCAATCACCTGTATTATATCTATTTGTAATATTTCCCTCTACTGTAGAGCCTTCAGCCTCATCGGTTATCGCGGCACTCGAAAAATGATAGAACCACGAGATAGGCTGATTGACACCCTTCGCTTTAGCATACACATCCGTAACGAGCTGATTTACTTTTTCATAACGAGTAAAAACCTCATCTTCCCGGATCTGATCGTCGGGTAATTTGTCCAAATATTTGTTGCAACTTGCGATCATAAAAGCAACCACACCTGCCATAAAAAAAAGTATTTTTTTCATCTTCAATACATTCATAAGGTTAGAAATTAAGATTTATTCCAAAGTTGTAGACTTTTAGAATCGGGTACCAATAACCGCTCGTATTTCCCATTTCAGGATCTATACTTAAATCCTTTAAACCTGACCAGGTAAATAGGTTCATCCCTTGCGCATAAACGCGTAATTGGTTCAAACCAATTTTTTTAATAAGATCTTTCGGTAAATTATAACCAATCTCTATATTTTTGAGCCTTAAATATTTAGCATCATATAAAAACAAACTACTGTTACTATTTTTATTATTCTCGGAATTGCCAATATGTAGAGCGGGGTAAGTAGCAGTTTCGGCCGTTTCCGGTGTCCAACGTCCCATATGAATTGGTCGAACGGAGCCGAGTTTATCTTGATCAAAAGTCGGGAAATCCCACACAGCCGCATCTTTCAATAAAATTGAAGAATTTAACGCTCCTTGAAACAAAAGACTAAAATCAAAACCCTTGTATTGCAGCGATATTGGTAAACCAAATTGAATCTCCGGGCTCCTAGGATTTCCCATCACTGTGCGATCCCCTAAATCTGTAATTTTACCATCACCATTCAAATCCTTATATACGACGTCGCCAGGTCCTACTGTTCCCCAAGGTTGAAAATTACTCTGATTTAATTTGTCCGCCTCGGCCTGATCTCTAACGAAGTGATCGAAAACATAGACAAAATTTTCATAAAGTCGTTTCCCCGTTGCTTGTCTGTATTCATATTGTCGTGGCACCTCTTGTCGGTAGATCAACTTATTTCTAGAAAAGGTGAAATTAGGTTTTAGAGAAAATCTGAAATTATCCCCAATCATATCTGAATAACTCATCTCAATATCAATACCACGGTTGCGGACCTTTCCAATATTGATCAGCGGAGAGCCTTTACCAACTACGCCAGGAAAACCAATGTCATCCGCCCCCAGTTCAGTAATAATATCATAACGATAATCTTCAAAAACATCAATACTAAAGTTCATCTTATTCTTTAAAAAGCCCATATCAAGACCGATATTGGTTTTTCTAGATTTCTCCCATGTTATATTTTCGTTTGCCAGGCGTCCTTCACGAAGGCCACTTAGTCCATTGTTAAAATTCTGTTCCCCAAAACTATAACCATCTCCTCCCTGAAAAAATGCGAGATATCCGAATCGAGCGTCACCTGGCATTTTATCATTACCCACAAGCCCCATCGAGGCCCTCAGCTTTAAAAAGCTAAGCCAGTCTTTGGTATTCGACATAAATTTCTCCTTGCTAACCACCCAACCCAATGCTCCAGCCGGGAAAAATCCATAACGTTTTCCCTCTATAAAATTTTCGGATCCATTGTAACCAAAGTTAAATTCCGCCAAATATTTTTCTAGATAATTATAGGTAAACTGTCCTGTCATACCTTGATAACGGATATCAACACTGGCTCTTGAATTCGCCGCATCATAGACAGACTGGCTCGAGCGATTGAAAAGCAACATTCCAGTAACATTGTGTTTATCTTTAAATAGACGGTTATAGTTTATTTTTCCTTGAATGAAAGTTCTATTAAAAGGACTACTTTGTGTAAATGAATTTCCAACAGTTTGATCTACCCTATATTTGTTCCCATTTTTATAAGTACCCTCATAGTATTGCGGATTCATAAAAAGATCGATACCATCTGTAGGCTGAAAAGTCGCATAATTGGGATATACCCTATATCCTTCACTATAGGTACCCAGCTCGCGTCTGACCCATTGTTGCTCTCTAGCATCATAGGAAAATATTCCGTCAACAGAAAGTCCCTTGGTAATAAAATCCATATTCCAGCCGGCAGCGAAACTTCCTTCCAAATAGGTGTTTTTTTCTGTATGATATCCTGACCTAGTCAACTCCCCAAGAACATTAAATCGGTAAATTTGATTACCAAACAACAAGCCCGAGGGATTATTCAGCAGATATCCCTGTGTAGAAGGTTGGCTATTGGGTTCGAGAATGATGGGTAAATACGGGGGCTGTGTCATTGCTAGAGTCATCAATCTACTTGCGGAAGTTCCAGGTGAAGTTCGATTGGTAATACGAGCACCTAAATTGAGTTTTACCCACAAGTTTTTAGTAATGTTGACATCAATATTGGACCTAAAATTATAGCGCTGAAATTTAGGAGAGACATTATATTTAGATAAGTCAACATGGTCATAATTATTATCTTGTCCCATATAACCGCCCATCACAAAATATTTCGCAATATCATTACCACCCCTTATTGATAGATTATATTCGTGCTGAGGTGCAGTTCTAAAAATATAATCGAAATAGTCCCAGTTATAACCTAACCCGTCCGAATTATCACCCTTTGCCCTTCGAAAATTGTCTATAGCATCCTGACTAAATAATTTCAAGTTATCGATATTTCCACCAGACCGCTTCGCATCATTCATTAACGCTTCATTGTAGAGAGTCGCGTAATCTGCAGATCCCAAAAGCATAGGCAATTGTGCGGGCGTATTTAGGCCATACGACGCTTTGAAGTCTACGGTTGCTTTATCGGCGGATTGTCCTCGTTTTGTAGTAACAACGATAACCCCATTCGCTCCACGAATTCCGTAGGGTGCCGTAGCTGCTGCATCCTTCAAAATGGAAACAGTCTCAATTTCGTCTGGAGCCAAATAGCTCATATCGCGTTCAATTCCATCCACAATTACAATGGGGGATTGATTACCATAAGTTGACTTACCACGAATAAACAATTCTGAACGATCTACTCCTGGCTCTCCTCCAGCATATTGGTTGACAACCAGTCCTGGTAATCTTCCTGCAAGCATGTTATTAATATTTGCTGCAGGACTCTGTACAAGATCCTTAGTCGTAATCGTTGCGACGGCGCCAACAACATTTCTTTTCTTCTGTGTTGTGTATCCAACAACCACAACATCCTCTAGTGCTTTTACATCTTCTACTAGGCTAACCTGTAACGTTGACCTTCCGCCCGCCACAATTTGTTGAGGCTGAAAACCAATATACGAGAAGGTCAATACCGCATCCTTATAGGGAATTTCTATTCGATATCGACCTGATGCATCTGTTTTCGTTGATTTGCCACTCGCCTTAACCACAATGGTGACACCTTGCAAAACTTTCCCTGTCGAACTGTTTAAAACTGTTCCCTCTACAATAATACCCTCTTGTTGGAAACTGAAGTGGATAGACGCAGCTTTCAATTCGGTCCACAAATTGAACGTGCTACACACCGAAAGCGTAAAAAATAATGGAATTACCTTTCTTTTCATAAATAATAATTAATGATTGGTTTACTAATACAAAAATTGGTCATCAATTAGTTATTCCTTTGGAATGAACATCTCCAAAGAAATCAACCTTAAGCTGATAAACTAATTCGTTTTAGTAAAATTAAAAAGAAAGAAAAGAGAAAGTTGTTAATCGATTGTTAATGACAATTATTGAAATCGACCTCTAAAATAAATCCCACCTTATAAACAGTTTTAATAGCAACATACCGCGATCTTTTCAGCATTTTTCTAATCTTGCATATAAAAACATCAAGACTTCGTCCCAAAAAATAATCGTTATCTCCCCAAAGAGCAAGTAAGATCTCTTCTCTTTTCAAAACAATATTCGGTTTGCTTGCTAAGAAAGTCCAAAGTTCAAATTCACGTGGTGATACAACCTGCCGAGATTTATCATTAAATTCTATTGCAAGTAAATTACGGTCAAGTTTAATGTCACCAATATTGAGTTGTAATTGACAAACAACAGGCTGCTTAACCATATAATTTTGAAGTTTCAGAGACAATTCTTCAACATCAAACGGTTTTGTTATGTAATCATTGCCCCCTAGACGGAGGCCCTTTAATCGATCTGGTTTAGACAGTCTTGCTGTAAGAAAAAGCACAAACTGGTTTTTATTTAACTGAGAAATATATTCAACGAATTGAAACCCATCCCAGTTGGGAAGTTGTATATCTACTACAAGGATATCATATTTATTAATCTTATAATAAGATATTCCCTCTTCAGCAGACATTGCATGACTAACATCAAATCCGAAATTTGACAGATAATCTATGAGCATTGTCGCTAAATCAAGATCATCTTCAATCAGCAATATATGTCCATATTTTGGTATCATCTATTTTATTATTGGTATTGAAATAGAAAATATTGTTCCAGGTTGGGTATCTGATTTAACGTCAATTTTCCATCGATGAATCCGCATGACTTCCTTTACGAAAAAAAGCCCCAGGCCCAGCCCATTTGAAGAAGCTTCTTGTTTACCCCGATATCCCTTCGTGAAAATATACGGCAATTGGTTATGTGAAATACCTATTCCATTGTCTTGTACAGTCATCACCACCGTATCTCTAGCGCCAATACTCAAACGAATATGAATATGCTTTATTCGCTCTTTATTATACTTCAGGCCATTATCGACCAAATTGTTTACCGCGGTAACAAACATAAATGGGTTGACAAGCACCCTAGCCTCTTTAACGTTTTGATCCACTAAGATTTGAATCGTCGCACTTTCTGATACTAAAATCGCAAGATCTTGTTCTAATTGATCCATAAGTTCTACCAAAAAGTGTTCCTCTAGACTCACCTCTTCTTGATTAAACACACTCAAATCAATCGCTTTGTTAACTAATCGATCCAAACGGTTTATCTGACGCATCAAGGTGTCCAAAGTTGTTGACATTTTTAACTTATCATCTTTCGAAACTTTTACCGCCAAATTGGTTAAACCAATTCGTATGGTTGTCAATGGTGTATTGAACTCATGTGTGACATTGTTAATAAAGTCGGAAGCCATTTCTGCCATTCTTTTTTGCTTTATCCAGCTACTATATGTCATCAAATACAACCAAACAATACCAATTATACAGCAGCCCGATAGTAATAATAATGGTAAAATGGCTTTTAATACAGAAAAATTTGTATCAATATTCCCAACATACAACGTAAAAGCCACACGGTTCGACATCTTACTATTTGCGGTTATTGCAATCGACGATACGATATTGTCTTTGTCAATAAACCGAAATTCCCCTCCAATAGGAATATGTTGATCTTTGCCAAAGTCCAGGATTGGTATAAAGGTCTTCGCATCAAAAGTCACCGAAATATCTCTCAACACAATGGCATAACCAAAGCCTTCACCCAAATTGACTTCGGATCTGATGACCTGGAATAGGCTATCCATCGCAGGATGATTTCGAAGCCTCATTATCAAGGTCTTTGCGATACTATCTTTCAGATCATTGAAAGCATTACTATCGTCTTGGTAATAAGCTTTCAGACGAACTAAATGAGGCATTAAGGTTGAATCGATAAGTTTCTGCCCGCCCGGAAATATCTTATCGTTCGAGATATACTTATCGTAAACAACCTTAATTGCCTTTTTTTCTTTCTGAAATAGTTCGCTTCTTTTAATCTCATATGATCGTGCGATCATGAGATACTGTAATATCAGAAACAAAACTAAGCAACAGATAGCTATCCATTTGTACACACCTGATCGTCTCATCTTTGTGAGCAGGCTTTTATTTGTTTGGTTTATTACTCATCTCGAAGATTAATTCACCACCATTTATAATGCTACTATAGGGTAATAGAAAATCAGCCAATTTCCGCCCATTTAAAGAAACGGATTTAACGTAAACATTCTTTTCAGACTGGTTACGGGCAACTATGGAAAGACTGCGTCCATTTTCAAGGTTAACCTTTGCCGATTTTACCAAAGGACTACCAATCCAATAACTATCTTCCCCAGGTGCCACTGGATAAAAACCCAATGCAGTAAATAAATACCAAGCAGACATTTGTCCACAGTCATCATTTCCCCCTAAACCCGCATGGCCATTGTGATACTGATTCCGTATGATCTGTCTGACGCGGGCCTGGGTTTTCCAGGGACTATTGGTTATATTGTACAAGTATGCCACATGATGTGAAGGCTCATTTCCATGCACGTAATTTCCGATAATGCCATCGCGGGTAATATCCTCCGTATGTTCAAAATATTTATCCGGTAATTCCATGGTAAACAGGGAATCCAAATAAGACTCTAAACGTTTTTTGCCTCCCATTAATGCCATCATTTCAGTAGGTTGATGCGGTACATACAGGCTGTAATTCCATGAATTTCCTTCAATAAATCCTTGTCCATGTGTATCCAAAACATCAAATTTCTCCTGAAATTTACCCGCAGAATTCTTGGGACGCATAAATCCAATGGAGGAATCATAGAGTGATTTCCAGCTTTCAGCTCTTTTGGAAAAAGTCGTGTAAATATCCTCTTTTCCCAATTTTTTCGCCAATTGCGCTATGCACCAATCGTCATACGCATATTCCAATGTATTAGAAACAGATGTTCCCGATACATCTGCAGGAACATACCCCTTATCAATGTAAGCGCCGATTCCCTCATACTGACGTGTATTTGCCGTTTGTACGCAAGCCGCTAGTGCGGCTCCTGCATCGCCTTTGTAAACGCCCTTAAGTATTGCATCAACAATAACAGACACCGAATGATAGCCGCTCATGCACCAATTATCATTCGCATAATGCGACCAAATCGGCAACATCTTCAATACACTCTGGTCATAATGAGCCATCATGGATGCTACAATATCAGCATTACGAGAAGGGTTAATTAAATTCAACAGCGGATGAAAAGCCCGATAAGTATCCCACAGCGAAAATGAAGTATAATTCGTAAAACCTTTGGCGCGGTGCACCTCCTGATCCAAGCCTTTATATTCACCATTCGTATCCATATAGACTGTCGGCATTAAGCTTGCATGGTACATGGCTGTATAAAAATTGACCAGGTCTTCCTTGTTCAACATTTCAGCTTCTATCTTATGCAGCTCCTTTTCCCAAGCTTCTTGGCCTTTCTTAACGTAGCCATCAAAATTCCAGTCTGGAGCCTCAGCCTCCATATTGGCCAATGCATTCTTCATGCTTACTGGACTTAAAGCTACTTTCAGAAGGATGGATTCTTGTGCTTTTGTATCAAAATCCAAGTGTAGCTTAATATTGTGCGCTGCAAGGTCGGGGAAATTATTTTGTTGATCAAACTTACGCCAGAAACCATTATACACAGATTTTCCATCTTCATACTTGGCGCCATAATTCTTAAAAGCTTTTGAGGTCTTTATTGCAAAGTATACGGTGCGCGTTCTCGACCAACCGTTTGTTTGACGGTAGCCTACCAGTGTTGAATCGTTCAATACCTTGACAACGGTCCAAACATTCTTGCCATCATAATTATAAATCCCAGCAGTTAGATCTACGATAAGATGTGAAGCGTCAGACTCTTTGAATGTATAACGGTGGAGCCCTACACGTGTTGTAGTCGTTAATTCAGCCTTAATCTGATGTTTATCCAGTAGAACACTGTAATAATTGGCCTCAGCTCGTTCATTGGCATGCGAATAGGAAGATCGATAACCATCTTGTGGTCGATCAGCTGTACCCGGATTCAATTGAACTTTTCCTTGTGTCGGCATGATCTGTATGTCACCAAGATCGGAGTGACCAGTGCCACTAAAATGCGTATGACTAAACCCGACAATCGTCGGATCATCATACTGATAACCGGCACAATATTTATAAACATCGCCGTTATACCGTCCATTGACGGCGTAAGATAATGTATCCGTATCAGGGCTTAATTGTACAGCACCGAATGGAACTGTCGCCCCCGGAAAAGTATGTCCCATTTTCGCCGTTCCGATGAGTGGTTTGACATACTGAACTAATTTAGTTTCTTGTGCCTTTAATAGATATGGGACACTAATTAATCCCAAAAAGACTAAACTTCTGATATTCATCGCTTATGAATTATAGTGTGGGATTTTGGCTATAATCGGCCCATAGCTCATCAATAGTTTTACCCGTCTCCGCTTTCCAAAAAGCATCACTATAGCTTTTGCTACGCATCGCTGCATCCAATTTTTTGACAAAATCCTTCTTTACATGTAGATTGATCCAGTACAAAAAGCGCGCTGTAATACGATAAGAATCGCTGTATTTCTGCTTTTCGTTATATTCTGGCAGCTTCCAGTTTGCCCCCGCATTATCTATGCCATCATCAAATCGGACAAAATCAGCTATCCCTTCCGTAATCCACCACGGGCCCGCCCCATCGGGGTATGCTTGAACAATATGCATTACCTCATGGGTAACCACGTCAATATCCCCTGGATTTTTGGCAAACCAGGCTGGACTATAACGGACAATCCCACCCGCTGTCGCTGCCACACCTTTATAGTCCGGATCAATAACAAAAGAGACCTTTTTTATAGTCTTTTTATTATATTTCTTGGCTAGTTTAGGATAGTTGGTAAAATATGCCGCTACCAGCCTTTCTTTTAAAGAAGCACTAAAATCTTTGTCTTTATTAATCCAAATCAGGGTATAACCACCTTTACTGATACTATCAATATTCACAGCAACCTTGCGGTCATTTTCGGTATGTTTCCAGTTGTCCTGCGCAAAAAGGGAACAAGAGTATGCCAAGCCAAATACAGTAACAACGATTTTTAAGTTTTTTAAGTTTATCATAACCCAATGATTATTTCTTTTTGTTCGATTTCAACTTGATATTTGTTTGCAAATCTGTTGTCATTGAATAAGGCGCTGAATTTTTGGACGCTCCCCTCGTATAATTAGGCTTTGCCGCCATGTCAAAATTAAGTGTCCCACCTTCATGCAATGCTTTGTGACTTAACCAGTTCTTACCATAGTCCTTACCGTTCATTTGCAATGTATTTACATATACATTTTCAGTAGAATTCTTTGGAGCATCTATGGTCAAGGTCTTACCATTTTCAAATGTTAAGGTCGCTTTTTTAAATAACGGTGCTCCGAGTACATATTCATCCGTTGCTGGACAAACAGGATAGAATCCCAGCGCAGAAAAAACATACCATGCAGAAGTTTGACCATTATCTTCGTCACCACAATAGCCATCAGGTGTAGGCTTATACATGCGATCCATCACTTGACGCACCCAATATTGTGTTTTCCAAGGTTGGCCAGCGTAATTGTACAAATATGGCATATGCTGAATTGGCTGATTACCATGTGCATATTGCCCCATATTCGCAACTTGCATTTCGCGTATTTCATGGATAATACCGCCATAATAGCTATCGTCGAAATCTGGAGACTGGACAAACACCGAATCTAACATGCTCACAAATGTCTTTTCTCCTCCCATTAGGTCGATCAGCCCCTGAACATCGTGAAATACGCTCCACGAATAATGCCAGCTATTTCCTTCGGTGAATGCGTCACCCCATTTTAATGGATTAAAAGGAGTTTGGAATTTCCCATCTTTATTCTTTCCACGCATAAGATTGGTCGATGGATCAAATAAATTCTTATAGTTCTGCGCACGCTTAGCATACAAATCAATTTCAGCCTTCGGGCGGTTCAACGCTTTTGCCAATTGGTAGATCGTGAAATCGTCATAGGCATATTCTAATGTTCGTGCTGCATTTTCATTGATTTTAACATCATATGGCACGTACCCCAAGCTATTGTAATAGTCAACGCCCTTCCTTCCAACAGCACTCATTGGTCCTTCGTTATTAGCACCGTGTTGTAAAGCTTCGTATAACTTATTGATATCATAACCGCGTAATCCCTTCATATAAGCATCCGAAACCACCGAAGCGGAATTATTGCCCACCATAATATCGGCATATCCAGGACTGCTCCATTCAGGTAGGAAACCTCCTTCCAAATAGGCATTGAGAAGACCTTCCTGCATTTCCTTATTAATGGAAGGGTACATAAAGTTTAAGAATGGATACAACGCTCTGAAAGTATCCCAAAAACCTGTTCCTCCAAATAAATAACCAGGAAGTGTTTTTCCATTATATGGACTGTAATGTACAGCCTTTCCTTGCGCATCAATTTCATATAACTTGTTTGGGAAAAATAAGGTCCGATACATCGTCGAATAAAATGTACGCAACTGATCGATATCATCGCCTTCTACTTTAATTTTTCCTAAGGTAGAGTTCCAGATCTGACGTCCATCTTCTTTTACTTGATCGAAAGACTTATTACTTAACTCATTTAAGTTTAATAAGGCTTGTTCGGCACTAATAAAGGAAGATGCTACGCTCACCTGTACTGGTTTCGATTTGTCTTTTACCTTAAACCCTACGATTGCACCAGTGTGATCACCTTTGATCTGAAGTTGCCCATCCTTCTTCTCTTTGCCTTCCCAAGTAGCGACACTTGCAAAAGGTTGATCAAAAACTAAAACAAAATAATTCTTGAAATTAGCAGGTAGTGGGCCACGTGCATATTTCGAAGAATAGCCAATTATCATATTTTTTTCTGGAATAATCTGAACTTCAGACCCCTTTTCATAAGCATCCAAAACAATATACGCATCATCTGTTTTATTAAACGAGATCCTAAACATAGCTGCGCGTTCTGTTGGTGTCATCTCTGCAGTCACATCGTGATCTGCTAGATAAACCGAATAATAATACGGTTTTACAATCTCCGCTTTATGCGAAAACCAACTCGCACGCTCATCTTGATCAAATACAGGCTTTCCCGTTACGGGCATGATAGAAAAAACACCGTAATCATTCATCCAGGGTGATGGCTGGTGAGTCTGTTTTAATCCACGAATCTTATCAGCGGTATATTGATACTGCCATCCGTCGCCATTTTTCCCTGTTTGTGGTGTCCACATATTCATTCCCCAAGGTCGCGCTATTGAGGGATAGGTATTACCATTGGACAATTCAAATTTGGATTCCGTACCCATTAATGGATTAACAAGATCGACAGCTTCCATTTGCTGTCCTCTAAATTTCTGAGCCAAAACCGGTTTTGCGCAAAACAAACCAAAAGACAATAACGAACCCAGAAAAACACTTATAGATTTTTTCATTATTTAGGATATATAAAAACATTTCTACTAAAACGTATTAGTAAAGATATAAAAAAGAATATTAAATCAAAACAAACACCTGGCATTGAGAAGCAGGTCTTATTATTTTTACAATCAATTTCTACACATCCTTTTATTGCCCCATTTTAGCGCCGGATCAATTTTGTTGAGATAATATATTCTTTTGGTGTGGATATTCCTTGATCTATTTCCTTTAACAAAACTTTCACACAAGTCTTAGCCAGAGGTTCCAATGGTTGTTGTATACAGGAGATTTTAGGGTTTAAAAGATCAAACAACTCATGGTCATCAAAAGAAAACATCGGAAAATCATAGTTATTTTCATCCGCTGACCGCAAGGCCTTCAAGCCAAGAATACAAAGGTAATTTGTTGTAAAAAAGAGACCGTCTAATCCAACCTGCTTAGCTGCCCAATTTTTCAACGTACGTGAACCTTTCTGCTTCAGATGCTGATAAGGTAATTGCAGTATGCGAGGCTCCATTCCGTATGTGTCACAAAAATCTAAATAGGCACATTTTCGCGCCAACATTTGTGGTTGATCCGAATCGATGGTTACCAGCCCAAAATTTCTGCAACCTATAGATTTCAAATGGTCACATGCATTCTTCCCACTAACTTCATTGTCAATATGCACATAATGGGTTTCAACTGCTGGAGTATTCCTATCAAAAACGACCAATGGAACTTTATGCTCCAATATTTTGCGTTGGTATTCTTCCAAATCTACGGTCGGAGCCAAAATAATACCCTCTACTTTCTTTTCCAACATCGAATCAATGATATCGCGTGCATTTTGCGAATCGCCAAGCGTACTACTGTAGAGGACGTGATAATTTTTCTTTCGGAACAATTCCTCTACATACAATGCAAATGGACCAAAAAAAGAATCTCCAATATTTTCTACAATTAGACCGATGGTATTTGACCGCCCCGTAGCTAAACTCTTAGCGAGAGCATTGGGCTTATAGCCTACTTTTTCAACGTATGCAAGTACACGGTTTTCCAATTCCTTGCTAATGCGTGCTCGCTCGGCTTTGTGATTAATGACTAATGAAACAGTTGATTTAGACACATTGAGTTCTTGTGCTATTTCTTTAATTGATTTGGCCATAAGAGCATTTTCATAAAATTAGGGTGAAATTAGAAAATAAATATGAACATATCGGAGATTACAATTGATAGCACACAATAAATTATTACACAATCGTATGCGTAGACAGTAAAAAGTAACATATTATCAAATTAAGGCTCTTTCATTACCGCTATTATCGCTCAACCAATGCGAACTAGTACGATCAAAAGCTATTTTTGAGTAAATTTAACCCTCATTCTTTTTTAAATAATTAGAATAATATACTTCTCAAAAATAGAAGTACTAAAAAAGCATACGATGCATAACCAATAAAACTAAATTAGGACCATCTGACTGTTTTAATGGATGAAGTTTCACTACTAAATAAACTAGTGGGCAGTCTTAGCTAAGAAAAAATTAATTTGAAGAAATAACTGAATGCAAATGAAAACATCTTTTATCTTGTCTCTTCTTTTGGCTCTAGCCTCTCTTGCCATAGCTCAAAAGAAGGACCAAAGACCGAATATTGTACTTATTATGGCAGATGATCTTGGTTATGGAGACCTTGGTGTATACGGTCAGCAAAAAATTGAAACGAAGCATATTGATTCATTGGCTGCCAAAGGAATGAAATTTGACAACTTCTACGCTGGGACATCTGTGTGCGCTCCGTCGCGATCATCTTTAATGACAGGACAGCACACTGGCCACACCGATGTACGCGGTAACAAAGAAATTGAACCCGAAGGACAACAACCGCTAGCCGACTCTGTACAAACTTTCGCTATGCTTCTACAACAGGCAGGATATACAACCGGTGCATTTGGAAAATGGGGCCTTGGAATGGTCAATACAACAGGGGCGCCCGATCAAAAAGGATTCGATGAATTTTATGGCTATAACTGTCAACGTCAATCCCATCGTTACTACCCCACTCACCTCTGGCATAATAAGGAAAGGATAGAACTCCATGGCAATGGTTTAATGGCCAAAAGGCAGTATGCACCAGCATTAATCCAAGAAAAGACCCTGGAATTTATCGATGAAAATAAGGAGAAACCTTTTTTCCTGTATGTACCTACCGTTCTTCCACACGCCGAATTATCAGGTCCGGATGACAAATATTACCAATTATATGCAGACCGGTTTGATGAAAAACCGCATAAAGGAAATGACTATGGACCACAAGCAACTGTTCCCGGTTACACTTCGGTTGAAAAACCACATGCGATGTATGCGAGTATGGTAAGCCGTATGGATGCTTATGTCGGTCAAATTGTTGATCGGCTACGTGAAAACAAGCTATTGGACAATACAATTATCATTTTTACGAGCGACAACGGATCGCACAAGGAAGGCGGAGCTGACCCCAATTTTTTCAATAGCTCCGGTGGGTTGCGTGGCAACAAACGCGACCTCTATGAAGGTGGCATCAAGACCCCTTTCATTGTGTACTGGCATGGTAAAGTTGCCGAAGGGAAAACTTCAAACTACCTAGGCGCCTTTTGGGATATTATGCCTACGATGGTTGAGCTTGCCGGAGCAAACAAACCGCATTATACAGACGGTATTTCATTTGTGCCAACGCTACTAGGTAAAAACAAGCAACAAAAACAGCACCAATACCTGTACTGGGAATTTCATGAAGATGGGGGACGTCAAGCCTTGCGTCAGGGAGACTGGAAACTTATCTTACAAAAAGTCAAAAGTAGCCAATCTACAGCCGAACTATATAACCTCAAACGAGATCCCAAAGAACAACACAATGTTGCCCAGGAAAATCCAAAGAAAGTAAAAGAATTACGCCAGCTGATTGAAAAAGCGCATGTCGAAAGTGGTATTTTCCCATTGACAAATATAACTCAGCCATAAAAAATAAAACAACGATTTGGGGGGTAGCTAACTGAATTATATTCCCCCAAAAAGCTATTAAAATCCTTGAGAATATAGGAAGAACGTTAAAAAATAGAGATTATCTTTCCTGTAAAAAGAAATCATATTTTTTTCACTAAGTTTACTGACTACCCCAAGTGGATGCTCATACCTATGCAAAAAGATCCCAGTCAAAATAAAAACTGGGATTTCTCACCCTAGTCAGTAATATATTAATTATATACCCTTTGGTCAATTATGTAGGAACGGATTATTATCCCAATTGTGGATCAGTTTTCGAATGATTGCCCGTTTCCACACGTCCTGCAAACTGGCGCACAAATTTGGTATTCTCAGCATGTACCTTTATATCATACCACCCATGGATTTTATGAGATTCCACAATCCACTTCGTAGATTTCCCGGCAGCAAGTACAATGGATTTCTTCCATGTACTATAAGCATTATCCTCCGCATGTAGACGGAATGATTTTTTACCATGATTTTGAATCTCCAAAACAAGATTACCCGTTAAGTGCCCTTTCCTCCCGATTTCATAAGTTGCACGAACAGTCAATGGTTCCTCATGTCCTTTAAATCCCCGCATAAACCCATTTGGGCCATATACGGTTAGATCGTAATGCCCATCTTTAAAGTCAGCCAGATTCCAGTCAAAGCTCAGATTCTGACCAGCAACAACTGCAAAAGGCCAAAATTTAACCCCTTCTTTATAACTTGGTCCACTATAGACATTAAAAGGGCTACTGAGCGATTTATCACCAAACACCTTATTGCCCGCTTCTAATGTTAAATGAATTCGGTTGTCTTCTTTAGCAAATGACTCTTTAGCATAGAGCTCATAGGCTAACGCGCAAGAATTTTTTTGACCTTTCTCCTGTCTCGCCAGTAAAGTGGAATGCCCCTTAGACCGTAATGCTGCGGCATCCTCTTTCGACCAAACGTGAAAATTATTGGGTAGTGGTTTCGATTTGGCCTGATCAATCGCATAGATCTGCTGATTCCGATCAAGGAAAGGCAAATCAACAGCATTCGATCCCTCAGCTTTCCGAAATATCGATGTCAAGTCACCTGTAATAGCTCGACGCCAAGAGCTTATATTTTCCTCTTTTACCTGCTTACCCAACTTTTTCTCGAAAAAATGCTCCATAAATTGAATCGTCGACGTGATATCACAGATCTCCGAATTGACCCAGCCGCCTTTTGACCAAGGGGAAGCCACAATCAAAGGGACGCGGTAACCAAGCCCCACTGGACCTTCCGTTGCATTATCTTTTTCTTCACCATCGGCAAGCTCCTGTGCTAAACTCACATATTCACCACTATAATCTAATTCCGGCGAAGTTTTTCCAGAACGGCTGTCTGCGGGGTTAGGTGCTACAAAAGGAGGAATATGATCAAAGTAACCATCATTCTCATCATAGTTCAGAATAAAAATGGTCTTCTTCCAGATTTCCGGATTTTCTGTCAAAATATTCAATAGCTCCGATACATACCAAGCGCCATACATAGGTGCACTCGGATGATCTGAAAAGCTTTGTGGTGCTACAAGCCACGACACTGCTGGCAGTTTCCCTGACTTCACATCATGTCTAAATTGGTGGAGTACATCGCCCTTAGGAACGGTAATTTTTTCACCCTCATGTGTCACAACGCTTGTCTCCCGATAGAAGGAGTCCCCCTCATTCGTTTGAAACGCACGTTCATGCAAAGCACGCTGCTCTTCAGGAAGCTGATGAAAAGCATGCTCCGTAAGGCGTGCCAAATGTTTTTGGTAGCGATTCAGCTGTTCCTGCTTCTGCTTGAGTTTATTCTGTGTTTTCTGGACACTCTCGGAGCTATTATTAGCTAATGCTTTCTCAAGTTCTTGAATCTCCGCCGGTAATTCCGCGACACGTTTCCGCATAAAATCAAGATGGCTTTTCTTGAATTCAATATGATATTGCGCAAACCATTCCAAATTGTTGTCCGTGAAATTTCCCAACAGATCCTCACCCTCTAAGCCACTTTCTATGCTGACCTCATTTTGGTAGACTTTCCAGGAGATCCCCGTTTCTTCCAGGCGTTCAGGAAAAGTCTTCCAATGTGCCCAACGGTTAAAATAGATATCGGAATTCCGCACCAATGGCTTCGCCCCTTTATGTGGCACACAGGTTCCAGTCCAGAAGAAATGCCTATTGGTTGTTGTACCTGTGATAGACGAACAGAAGTGCTGATCGCAGATCGTAAAGGCATCAGCCAATGCATAATAAAAAGGGATATCTTCGCGTGTATAATAACCCATTGTTAGCGGAATCTCTTTCAGAACCTTTCCTCCTGGCCGTTTTGCTTCGATCCAATTATCGTGTTTTCCCTCATTACGGGCTGCCATCTGGTTTTCCCAGGAATGTGGTAAATTTCCGGTCCACGCAGCATTGGAGTTTTTGATATCCAGTCGAAACGGCGAATAGGTCTTACCTGCAGCCGACGACTGCAACCATACGGGATTACCGCTAGGCAATTTAATCGCCCGTGGATCATTGAATCCCCGAACCCCACGAAGTGTTCCAAAACTATGATCAAAAGAACGATTCTCTTGCATTAATAAGACAATATGTTCGGCATCTAAAAAGGTACTTCCTGTTATAGGTTCAATCGCCAATGCGCGCTGTATGGCATCTGGCATAGCACTCTGTAAGCCAAAAACACCAGCTAACAACGAAGCCTTCTTAATAAAATCTCTTCTGCTATCCATAAATAAATTTGTTATCTCTCTGCTAAATTCAATGGTCTAAAGCGAATATATCCATTCGCTGTCGTTTTTAATGTAACGTTTTTAACAAAAATCCCCGCAAACGATTGATCTCATCCTTCCCCCCATATTGGCGGGCGAGCGCTTCATCCAAATTTTGTCCGTTATAAGTGTACTCACTGGCTGGATAGCGCCAACGAACAGGTATTTTGGTTAGATCATCCGCATTTAAACTGAATGCGGGGTTGATTTTCCATTTTGGGTAACCTGTTGACGAGTTTTCTCCATTTTGTTAAGTCTCCGCCATACAAGGGATCACCCGCAAATTTTGCTCCGCTTGCAAAGAGCTGATCTGCTTTTTCTAATTCATCAAGAATACCCTTTTTAACGTATAATGCATCTGCAGAATAAACGGGATCAAGCTTGTGGAAGAATGCCAAGTTTTGCGACATATTTAAAATAATATCCCATTGGAAATTTTCCTTTTTTATAGCAGCTGTACCCAATGTAATTCCATGACATCTGGTCATTTTCTCCTCATGCGTATTAATCAAACGCGAAGTAAAGCCTGACGACCCCGATATGGTTAAGTTTCCCCCAATCAGAAACCTTATAATTCAAGGTCAAGGCAGCGTTCATCTTATTAATCAGCTCAGGGGTAACCTTCTCATAAGCCGTCAAATACGGATTGTCATACCAGGCTTTATACATTCAATTTTGAGATTGGTCGTTAATCTACCAATAATCTTTGTAATCCTGTAAATTATACTCAGGCCCAGTCCACACGAGAATATTGGAAATATACCCCTGATCATTATATCCTGCGCCAAAATTACTTCTTGCTGAACGACGATTATAGGCAAGGCGTGTTTCTATATCAACTTTTTCGCTAATCTTAGTCTGCCCAGCGACAGACATGTTTGTCATATTCATCTTTTTGGTTTGGATACTGTCCTTTTTTATAAATATGATTTATCGATGTTCTAATACTTCCATGTTCACCCTGGTTGGTAAAACGAACGGAGTTATTGGATATAAATCCCCGCTCAAGAAAATTCTTAAAACTGTCCTTGCCAAGGGAAAGCAATTCCATCTCTTCCAGTTGTTTTGTCAGTGGATTCCATTGCTTGGCTGAACGCCCAATATCCGGTTTATCCCCCCCCACATAGTCATCATTATTAAACTTTCCCCTTTCACCTAACGGGTATCCATGTTGTACTTCGGGCAAAGCTAGATAACCCGAAAAAAACATGTTATTGCTATGACTGAGATCTCCGTTCCTTATTCCGCAAGTCCCTTTTTTGTCGTAATCATAATGGCCACACCAGCCCCCATACTACCGTACAATTCCGCTGCGGTTGCTCCCTTCAGCACATTCATATCTTCGATATTATCTAAAGGACCACACCATCTTATACAGCAAAGGATAGCCTGACTTAGATGCATAAAAAAGTTCCATTGCAGGTAGGCAATGGAACTTTTATGTATTTCTGTATTTCTACAGTCGATACACGAGTTATTTTAATAATGGAAATGGTCCCAAGAAGTAAGTTCCTCGTTTATAGAAACGGAGAAAGAAATCAAGGACCTCATCGTTCACCGGAAAAAAGAACTGTTTGTCCACTTCCGCCTTGAATAGATTAACATAGTACTTAGGCAACTCACTTGGGAAAAAATCTTCGACCAAAAGATTCAAAAAGTAGCGTGCATAAGGCACCTCAATTTCACCATCTTTCTCCGCGAAGTCGTTATTCTTTAATGGGAAAAATTCCGCTATACCGCCAAAAACTTCTAAACCCGTTTTCGGATTAAAAAACACGGTGACTTTAGCATCTTCTGTAAGGTCCAAATTTGATTCTGGAAGTGGAGACTCTTCTTTACTCGGGTATTTTTGCTGATATTTCTTAAAGAAATCCGTTGCAAATTCCTTCACTTCCTTTCCTTCCATAAACGCCACTGCAGCCTTATGCTCCGACTGGAACAATTTACCCATATCTTTCAGCTGCTTTTCCGTTTTCTTCAAGCTCTTATCCTTACCATTTAAGGCTTCAATGCGATAGGTCATCTCATATTGCTCAGGTAAATCAAAATTCACTTCATCGGCATTCACAACAGTCATAATTCCCGACAGGTTCCAGGCATCTTTCCAAGGCACAATTTCCATATAGAAAGATAGGGGTTCTGTTGGTTCAACAAATTGCTGTATAGAGTCCTTAAAGATTTTAAATGCAGTTTTTGTTCCGATATGTTTTACATGTACATAAAGCTCATCCGTTTTAACGAATTCGAAAAAGCTATTAATGCGATTACCTAATGTCTTGACAATATCATATAGCGCATGTTCTTTGCCAACCACCTCAGCTACAAACTCAGATGCCTTCAACGCAAACACATGTAGTCTATAATTATTGAAATGGTTGTCTCGAACCCGATAGATCATCTGTTGCAACTGATTTTGATCGTGCTGATATCGCCCTATTTCCGCAACTTGCATCAAATGATTAAGATTGGTGTTATATTCACCCGCTGTCAGGTAATTTGTAGCGACAAGCTTTTCAATAAAATTACGGACTTCAAAATAGTTCGCTCCTTCGTCCAAAACATATTCTAGTTTTAACTTTTCATTTTCAGGAGCAACTTCATAATGTTCTTCCAAGATCGAATAGGCCAAATCTGTAACCAATTGGATCAAACGACCACGGGGATCAATAAATAAATGTGGGTTGCGTTCACTGAAAAACAACCAGGTCAATACAGCAATATCTTCGCTATTAATATCCTCAGCATAATAATCCGTCAGGTCATTATCATTATAAAAAGGCAAAAGTTGATTGTATAGTTCTGTATGGATCGTTCTAAAAGCAGCAAAAATTCCTGTTTTCGCAATAACGTCTTCTAAGTAACACGTTAGATAGATACTCAATGTCTTTAAAGCATCGGTATGGATGAGATCATTTGTCTCTTGCTCCTCAAACCATAGTGTCGATAAACTATCATTGATTTCATTTGCAACGCGTAAGTAATAACTATCTATTTCGTTTGTTTTTTGATAAGTATGGTGTGCTATCCAATCTTGAATAAAAATTCTGTTTCCTCTCATATGAAAAATGCTAAAACCAAAAGTAGCCAAATTTTCGAAATATCCATGCGGGCAAAATACAAGATACCAGAAATAGGATTCACCTATTCGCCAGTTTTCTTAACAACAAAATATATTAAGACGAACTAGACTAATTATTTTAGGGATAATAACTTCAAAACTACTAACCAGCAACGTTCACACTATCAAGTGTTAAGTGATCTTGAAGCGACGAGTTAATTATATTACAAGTTTTAAGTAAATCTCTAACAGGATATTTTGCAACGACTTCTTCCAATGCAGCTAGATGGCGTTGGTGATGAGTATCTGTTCCGACAAAATCATACATACCTGATTTGATCATGGTTAATGCAGCAGACTTAACTTCAACACCATAATAACGACTTATCGATAATAAATTTAATTGTAGCATACATCCTGCGTCCTTAATCTGCTTATACATATTAAAATTATAATGATAATAGTTATAACGCTCCGGGTGAGCTAAAATTGGTTTATATCCCAAATTCTGAATATCAAGGATAGTTTTAAATAACGCTCTAGACTCTTGAAGATATGACATTTCAATAAGCACATAACCGCCCGGCATTACACACAACTCATTTGAACCGATTAATTTCTCAATCCCATCATCTACCATATGTTCAGCAGCATGAAATATCTCTGGAGAATTTGGTATCTTTTTCAATTCTTTGACCAACAAATCCTTTGATTTTTCGATTGTACTCAAAGTGTTAGGATGAACACCTTCTATTATATGCGGCGTACAGATAAATTTATCAAATCCCATTCTGTTTAAGCCTTTAATTAACTCTATCGACTGATCAACAGATTGACTTCCATCATCAATTCCTGGTAAAATATGGTTATGCATATCGACCTCTAGAAAGGCCAATTTTCCTACAACCTTTATCTTAGAATCCTTTTTATTGCCCGCAAACAATTTTGACAATATCCCCATATACTAATCAAATAATTTTAAAGTAGTTTAATAGAAACTACAAATATAACGGAAAACATAAACAAAACGCTACAGTTAAACATAATTTATTTAAAAAACCAATTCCTTTCTATAGAAAAAACTAATTTAATAGTTGTAACTAATTTTTATAAAAGCTCAAAATATTACACTATAACCTTTTATTTACATTTTATGCAGAAATGGTTTGAAACTGCTTTTCAAAAAAACTCAAAATTCATACAGCAAAAAGAGTACCAACAAAAAAGCACCAACATTAAATATTGATGCCTTTTAATAATTGATATAATATTGGTAACTAGCTACTTTTTAGCAGATTTAAATAAATTTTGAAGAAAGTTGAATCTTCTACTACTCTTATCATCTCTCTCACCATAACCATAACCGTAGCCATAGCCATAGCCATAGCCTCTGGCAAAATCGACATCATTAATTACAAAAGCCATATTTTTCAATTTACTTTGTTGATAAAGCTCTTTAGGCACTTGTAACAATCTTTTATCGAGATAATTTGCTCGTGACACATAAATAGTTAAGTCGGCATTATGGGCAATTAATACAGTATCAGTCACTAAGCTCACGGGAGCTGTATCCACCAAAACATAGTCATAATTTCTACGTCCGTATTCAATAACGTCGTCAAAATGACCGTTCATTAAAAGTTCCGCTGGATTAGGAGCGACATAACCCGAATAAATAATATCAAAATTGTAATTCCCAGGTTTTTTTATCACGATATTATCAAGATCCATGTCGGGATTAATCATATACTGCGTGATACCTATATTCGTGTGTTGAAGGTGTGCAAGTCCCAAATAATCCAAAACTTTAGGACTTCGGATATCTGCACCGATCAGAAGTACCTTTTTCGCAGACATGGCAAGAATTTTCGCTAGATTAGTTGACACAAACGACTTCCCTTCTCCAGAAGTTGTTGAAGTAATAAAAATAACTTTCGAATCATTTTTATTAGGTCCCAACATGAAGGACATATTTGTACGGAGTATCCGAAAAGCCTCAGCTAATGAAGAACGATCATTCTCCTGGATGATAGGATGCTCACTTGTAGGAATCTCTCCTAATATAGGAGCTTTTATAAGATCTTCAATATCCTTCCTAGACTGAATTTTGTTATCCAATAAAAACTTTAAATATAATATACCAAATGGCAAGATCACCCCAACAATTAAAGCTCCTAACAACACAATACTTTTCTTAGGAGATACTGGAATATTCGAGCCAAAGGCTTCATCAATAATCTTTAAATTGTCCGGTGTTGCGGCGGCCTTGATCTCATTCTCTTCTCTTTTTTGTAATAAAAAAAGATAAAGAGATTCGACAATCTGCTGCTCTCTTGAAATATCTTTAAATCCACGTTCTTGTTTGGGAAGATTACTCAATTTACCTTGTAACTCCGATTTCTTAGCTTGGGCAGAATTTAGGGCTAATTGTGTAACGTTTCGGTAATTATTTAATGACTTTATCACATTGTTATTCAAGACTCTAATATTATCATTGATATTTTTAATGACAGGATTATCAATAGTAGAAGACTTCAATAAATCATCTCTTTCTAATACCATCTTATTATACTCAACAATTGTCTTTTCAATTGAAAGATCCTGAAGGCCGATATTTGTAGGCAAAAGTTCGGTATTGTTGGATTGCACATATTGCTTCATATAATCAACCAACTGAAGCTGAGTCCGCTGTTCCACAACTTTCTTATCTGATTCTGAAGCATTTTCAAGAAAAAGCTTCGCTTCAGATTCAACATCAATTAGACGATTCCCTTCTTTAAAACTTTCAGCTTTACTATCGACATGAGACAAGTCCCCGGAAATTTTATCGAGTCGCTCGTTAATAAATTTAGACGTAGCCTTAGTAAGTTTATCTTTATCTTGAGTAAGATCTAAATTATATTGATTAATTAATTCATTAATAATTTTAGAAGCCTGGAGGACCGAGGCAGAAGTAGTTGAAAAATTAATAATATAGGATTGCTTTTCTTGATTGGGAGTCACATTTATCTCTTTCACTAGATTCTCTAATGCATTCAACCTAGGAAGAACTGTAATGTTTATACTTTTATTAATAAAAGACTGAATAATTGGAGTTTGAGGCAAAAGAATAATCTCACCTAAACTCGACTTAACTTTTGTTCCAAGAAGAATCTCTTTTGTATTCTTTCCCAATTCATCTTCGAGAATTACTTTTGTGGAAGAGAGTATATCCACACGAAATCGTCCTTTTATTGTATCTTGGTAAGATATATTTGAATTTACCAAAAAGAGGCGAATTGGGGATTCTTGTTGTGCTAACATTTCTTTCTTAAATCTACCTTCAGAATAAGAAATGTTCAAATTTAGCGTATCGACAACTTTTCCAGCCAATCTTCTAGATTTAAGAACATCAATCTGATCCATTACTTTAGCCGTATTACCAGCACTACCTGTGATAGATGCGAGATCCGCTAGGCCAGCCAACTCCCCTTTACCTTCATTTTCATTTGGCAGAAGTATTTTAGCATCTACTTTATATTGCTTCGTTGCAAATTTAAGATAAAGAAATGCACTAAATAATACGATTGAAATAGACAAAACAAACCATTTCCAATAGTAAAAATATTGTTCAAAAAGGGCTTTTATATTTATTTGCTGGTCTTCTTGTGAATCAGAATTCAATTGAGATAAATTATCAGGCATAATAAAATTTGTAAATTTTTAACGTACAATAACAGAAATAACAGTGATAATCAAACCAACTACTGAGATCAACACATTCGTATTCTGACCATAATTAGCATTTCGAATTTGAGATTTATTTGGTTCAACATACACAACATCATTTTGTGCTAAATAATAAAAAGGGGAATTTAAAGCATCTTGTTTAGAAAGATCCACCCGATTAACCGTTTTTTGTCCATTTACCTCTCGTATGACCAAGACGTTATTTCTTACCCCTTTCATTGTCATATCTCCCGCCATACCTAAGGCCTCAAGCAATGTTATACGCTCATTTTGTAATGGAAATGAGCCCGGACGAGCCACTTCCCCAATCACCGTTACTTTGAAATTATTGAATGACATATTAACACCTGGATCAACAATATATTTCTTTAATTCTCCCCGCAATTTATCCATCGCTTCCATTCTTGTCAAACCCTCCAAACGAATCTTACCTATTACAGGGAAATCAATCATCCCCATTTGGTCGACAGTGTAAGTTGGCTTCATTGCCAAATCGGTACTAGTAGCACTATTCATTTGATAGGGGCTAACTTGATTAAATGGCATAGCAGCTTTCAAATCAGCAGCAGAAACAGCTATTGATAAAATATCATTAGGTTGTATGCGTGGAATGTATTTTTCGTAATCATTAACAATATTTGTCGAGTCGGATTGCAGGTATATTATACTCTTTCGAGAGCCACAGGATGTTAGCCCTAAAATTATGCTTGTTAGCAATAATATTTGAAAATAATGTTTAAACTTAAAATAAGTATGCATGAATGAAGTATTATTTGTATAATTCGTGGTAAAAATATCATTTTTTTATTAGATAATCATCTCTAGATTACAATTAGGTTGCTACTTGAACCCCATCATTATCAAAATCCAATACACTAAAATCTGAATTTTGGGATTTAAATTCTGGAACAATCTCTTTTAAAACTTTTACCAAGGACATTGCGTCCACTTTTTGCAATGAGGTCATAGTAACAAGTTCTTTCAATTTTTCACATTTAAATGCTAGGTTTTCATGATTAATTTTTGCAATCATAATTTTAGGATGGTGAGTTTCCAAGGTATTTTCACCATTTGCTAACAGCTCTTCAAAGATTTTTTCACCAGGTCTAAGTCCCACTATTTTGATATCAATATCATCAGGATACCGATATCCTTTTAAACGAATCATCCGTTTTGCCAAATCCATAATTTTGACAGAGCTACCCATATCAAAAACAAAAATCTCCCCGCCTTGGCCCATAACGGCAGCTTCCTGAACTAATTGACATGCCTCCGGAATAGTCATAAAATAACGTGTAATATCAGGATGCGTAAGGGTAAGTGGACCTCCTTCAGACATTTGCTTCTCAAACAAAGGAATAACTGAACCATTTGAGCCTAATACATTTCCAAACCGTGTAATAACAAACGATGTATTACCCTTACCATAACAACTGCTGACATAAATCTCAGCAGCTCTCTTCGTTGCTCCCATCACATTTGTAGGATTTATCGCCTTATCAGTAGAAATCATAACAAATTTTTTGGCATAATACTTTAAGGCAAGGTCTGCAAGATTCTTAGAGCCAACAACATTTGTCCAAATAGCTTCATAAGGGTTATCTTCCATTAGAGGAACATGTTTGTAAGCAGCAGCGTGAAAAACGATATCAAAATTATACTGATTAAATAAATGATCTAAAAATACAATATCCCTAACATCGCCAACAACACACTTTACTTTATCAGAATTATTCAGGTTTAATGATTGCTGCAAATCATATAGTGGGGATTCAGCCTGGTCTAATAAAATTAATTTTTTATATTTTTGTTTTGCAATTTGACGAGAAAGTTCCCCTCCGATAGATCCTGCAGCACCAGTTATCAGGATTACTTTATTTTCAGTCTCTGCTATTATTTCGGGATTGTTCAATTTTATATTTTTCCTACCTAATAAATCTTCTACTTTAAGTGGCCTAATTTCTCTTTTGATACCAGAATTTAACAACAAATGAGCTGGAGGCATAATTTTCAGTTCTATTTTCAACTGTTGAAATGCATCAGTTATTTTTGCTAATCTTTCGGGATCGTCGTTTTCAACGGCTATAACAACATCCGAGATATCATTTGCCCGAACAAAATCCATAGTGATGGCAGAAATATCCATGATACGAAGTCCCCCGATACGCTTGCCTACACGAGAAACTTTATCTTCGACAAATGCTACAACTTGATATTTTGTCCTCTGATCCTCTTTCAATAGAGAGAAAGCAACCAATCCCGGTCTTGAGGCGCCAAAAATCAGCACTTGTTTCATTTTTCTATTCCTCAGAAATAAACTTTCATAAATTGTACGATAGAAAACCCTAGAAGCCACCAAAGAAACCATTGTAAAAAAAGTATGCATTAAAAGAACACCATAAGATACCCTAAGAAACCCCAATACATTGTGATCTTCTCCTGATGACAAGCGCACAATCGCACTTAATATCGCTAGAATCATAAACGCAAGCCAAGATGTTTTAAATATCTTAATTGCATCACTTAGTCCAGTTTGCCTTACAATCCCTTTGTATGTTTGCATGATCACAAAACAGCTCAGATAGATGATCAATACAATAGGAGCTTTCCACACCATATCAAGTACATCTAGACTTCCTTTAAAGCTATTAACAATAAAGTTTGAAAAGACATAGCAAAACAAAACTATACCCAAATCAAATAATAATACAACCCATCGTGGATTTTCTTTGCGAAGCCTTCTTCTTAAATATGAGAAATTCATAAAAACCAAATATTTCATGGGTTACAAAAACGTTTCAGGATTATCAAAAAACAAACCAAAAAAGAAAATTATCATTATTTTTCTGGGACCGAAAGCACTTTTCATAAAACGAACAAATATACATCAAATTTAGAATTTGATGTATACTAAAAAATACACTTCATGACTATTTATAAGATTTCATAGATCCCTTATCTTTTCATAACACATTTTTATCACAAAATAAATAACTCACTATTGTAGCACTACTTTTTATTTAATTCATCCATAATTTGATCCAGTAAGTAGCTGATCGCACCGTCGCTCGTCTGCGGCAGTCGTGACGACATTTCAACCTCAGCACGGGTGCCCACTACACCCTTGGAAGTAACTGCAGTACTACCATATTGATTGAGCTGCGCCACCGTTGCTTCCCATTGTCTTCCCGGTGTTACGCCCATTTCCTTTAACATAGCAGGTAGCTTTTGTAGATCAATGGCTGCAGACATCTTATTTTGCTTCATTAGTTTTGCAAAATCTTTATTTACGGGAGCATTCATCTTATTCTGACGGATATCATTTAATGACAAGGAATCATTACTGACCATGACCAGATCTTCTTTCAAAAGAACATACATTGGAAAATCTTTGGCTTTCTGTTTTGAAAACGCATAAATACCATCATGAACCTGTCCAACTTGCTTTGAAACTGCCATTTCTAAGCCTTTTTTTATCAACCGTTGATCTTTCGATGTGAACATCCAAATAAACACCGGAAGTGTTTCTTCCTTCGTCTTTTTCACTTCGGTTGCATTATAATCATCGTCATAGGTGTAATCGATATAATCTTTTTTGAACTTCCGAAGACCATTTACGACGACCAAGTGGTCTCCTGGCATCACCTGGGCAATGGCCTTTTCATCGAGCGCTATTTCAAGAGCCATCAGTCCCCATTCGACAAGGTCCTGTTGAGGCCCCAATAAACCGCTATAATATTTTGCCATATAGGCAGGCATCTCTCTCAGATAAGCCTCCGAATTAATATTCACATTAAAAAACCCTAGTGTTTTATCCGTTAAATATTTACTGAACTTCGAATTAGGCTTTCGCGCATACATTCTTTTGGTCATCTCAGCAAGGTCCTTATCTAAACCTACAGATCCCTTTAATTTCAGCACATTGCCCTCTTGTACTAACTCCAATACCCCGTCTTGATAACCCGTCTTGAATTTATCCAGTTTGATTCCCATATAATAATAAGGAAGAGAGGTGGTGTAAGGCATAAGACCACGGTACAGATCCTCTACACGAGGAACATATAATCGAATGAGCCCGAGATTCTTTAAAACCTTCTCCTGATCTGCAATTGACAAAGACTTATAACTCCCTGAAACCAAACGGGTAACCTCGTTCAATAACCATTTATCACGTAAGCCGTTACGAATCCAATCGTTTTTCCGATTTTGATCTTCATAAGCCGTATAAAGCGAATCGTAGTAACTTGGATCATGCATTTCTGCCACTTCATCCATCGCAATATCAGCAACAGGTGGCAGTACTTCTGTAGCACCTATTATCGTATCAGGTTCTGCAGCTATAGCAACCGGCGGGGATACTGGCACCGCTAGATTTTCATCCGCATCCCAGACTACGGCAGCAGAGTCCATTACGGCTACAGTTGTATCTGCCCAAGCATCTTCGTCATCAGCTGGACGCGCGACGTAGTCTACCTTTTTGATTCCATAACGACTAGCAATTGAATCATTGTCCAAAAAGGTGGTATTTGTCGTTGCCGAAACAAATCGAGCGATCCGATCGTTGTATACCAACATACTCCCCGCCTTGAGGCCTATGCTCGTATAGCCATTTGCAAATGCCTTGGGTTCACCCGCCTCATGGAGCAGTTTCTCAAATTGCCCCTTGTTATTCAAGGAAAATATAAATTCCGTAAAACTGATACTATCGGTTTTCCTGGTATAAAAATAGGCTGTCTGGGATAGGTCTACCCCCAAATTTTTAATATCATTGTTCGCTGAAATTCCCGATTTCTCAAAAAAACCAGTCTTCTGGAGTAACTCGTTCAGTTTATTTGCATTTGCTTTCTGCACAATGTCTTTCATATGGAAAGCTGCAATCATTTCTGCATCCTCGGGGATTTGTTTGATCAAGTCCTGCGCCTTTACAGTTGTCCCAAAAGACAAACATGCTAATCCTAGCAGTATAAATTTTGATTTCATCGTATAAATAATTTTTCAGCTACACCGAACCTGCTCTATAGAAGCGCTTTCAGCAACTAAATGAAGTCCCGGTTTCACCAATGTTATAGGTTATTTTGTTAATGTGATTTTATTTGCCAAGCTCGATTTACCATAGACCAAATCCATAAATGGTAGTTTTAGCAAAACCCCTTTCTTATTTCCGGCAACCTTTGCAAGACTGTTTGCCTGAGATACAACCGGTTTTTCAAAACGTACAATCTGCGTATAGAATGCGTCCGCAAACTGAGTTGTATTATCGCTTCCCAGCTGATTAAATTTTGCTTTCCAGTCAGCAGAAGCCACAAATTTGCGTTCAAATACATGGCTTTGTGCGTTATAATAATAGCGGTTTGAATTCGATATCTTCGTTTTAAACCGATTTGCCAATATATCCGAAAAGGCGTTCAAGGATTCTATCTGGCTGAAATCACAGGAGATATTAACGATATAATTGGTAAAATCTGTGCTGTACTGTACAGTAGAAATTCCTTTAGTTTGTTTTAGTAACTGAACAGCAGATCGAATCTCTTTCTCCATGTCCGCTTGATAAGGTATACGGATGCCTTTAATACTTTTCATTTTCATTAAAGAAGACACCTTGGTTTTACTTTTACTCAAATTTAATGTGGCGGCAATATGTCCGGAACCGTCTGATTTTAAGTCGATCTGCTCAACAAAATCAAAGCAGCTCGATGCCGTCAATACCATGACAACAGCACAGATAATCACATAAAATCTATTCAATTTTCCTTTTACTTTAAATACTTCTTCCATTACAACCTCGTAACGATTAATAATTTGTCAAATCAATATATGTTTTGACATGAACAGCAAACATTGTGCTATTTTTTTCCTATTGACAAATTTATTAGAAACGAGAATATATTTTACTACCTGATTTCAGGGAAAAATGAAGAAAATCAACACCTTCGTATTAATTTTTTCCAAAAGGAATTAAAAGCGTTACCCTAGTACTACACATAATAGCACAACAGCAACCGAAAACAAATGATTTTTAAACAAGTATGGAACACATACTGTTAAATATTTTATCAATTACCTATATTATTGTCTTAACAACTGTTTGAGATCTTTAAATATACTACAAGTGAGATACTATAAAAACCGAAATGGTGCCTAAAATATCTATCTAAAGATCAATCCAATACAAACCTTATAACCGGGATTACTAAAAAGATCGCTGTAACTTCTAGTGAACTTAACTATTTTTGCCATCACTTTATCAATATACACTAGCTATTCATATGACGAACAAGACCAAAGCGATACCGGATCAAAATATATTCCGGATAGCCTACATTATAATTGCATTGCTTACTTTTAACTCCTGTCAGAAAACGGAAACTAGAATTGACCGAGCAGCGGTGCAATTTACCCCTACTATTGTCGGTCAAATCAACACACAAACGACAGAGAGTTTCTGGAATAAAAATGACCAAATCGGTGTATATATGTACATAGCCGACCAACCTTTGGCAGCAATTTCGCTTATCGACCAGGTCAAAAATTACCCCTTCACTTTTAACGGTTCGGTTTTTCAAAGTAACAGCCCGGTTTTCCTACCGAATGAAAACGTGGACTTTATCGCCTATTATCCTTACAAATCACTGGCAGACTTTCAATATCCCATCAATATAAGTGACCAGTCCAACCCGGCAGCCTTAGACCTGATGTATGCAAACAATGCCAAAAACATCGGTAAAAACAACAATACAGTACCACTTATTTTTGTACGACAACTGAGCAAAGTCAACATTAAGCTATCCATAACCAATACAGCCGCATTGGAAGCCAATCAGATTATCGTAAAAATGCCAGCTATAAGCATCCAGGGAGGATTCGATTTGACAACAGGAAAATTGACTGTTAATTCAACCGAAAAAAAGGATGTGCAAAAAAAGGTATCACTAAATACCAATAAAACCGCCCATATAGAATTTATGCTACTTCCTGGCGAAGATATCACAGGAAAGGCCATTAAGTTTATTGCCACTAATGGCGATACCTTTACCTGGACAATACCCCAAAATCGGAATTTAAAAAATTTAATAGCCGGAAGCCAATATAGCTTTGATATCAACATTGACAATGGAAAACCGAGCGGCGGGATTGGTGAATCACAAGCTTATCTGGAAATACCCAAAATGAGCAATCTCAGTAGTGATGAGGTATTTATACAACATTTTATGCCCGACGCAAGCGACAGCAGAAATTATGCGATGCTATATGACAAAAAGCTAAAAATGGCATATTGGGTTGCATACCCCTTATACAACAGTGTGCTAGGGTCAGGCAATCGTACGGATGCCTGGGGTTACGATCCTGCCGTATCAACAGCATTTCAACCCAATCTATTTAAGGGATTTCAGCCAACAGGGTACGACAGAGGGCACCAATTGCCAAGTGCAGACAGAAATCTCAATATTGCTCAAAATAAAACAACATTTTATTTTACCAATATGACAGCACAGGTTTCACGACTTAACCAAGGTATTTGGGCAAACCTGGAAACGAAAGTGAGAACCTGGACTGCACAGTGTGACACGATGTATGTCGTAACTGGCGCAATACCTAAGACCAGCACCGAAAACAGCCTCGATTTTGCGCAGGACAACGATGGAAAAGATATTGCCAAACCAAAATACTATTTTAAAGCCTTGGCAATGAAAAAAGGAAACGAATATTATACCATTGGTTTTAAGATTGACAATGTCATTCCACCTTCAGGAAGCACGTTCGAAAATTATAGGTTAACCGTAAGCGAACTGGAAAAAATAACTGGGTTCACTTTTTTCCCAGATCTAAATGATACACAGAAAGGAAATATAAATACCTCCATTTGGAAATAATTAAACTCCATTTAATCTCACTATTCTACCATGGTTCAAGCGCAATTTTTACTAGATTTATCAAATGAAACTTATCATATTTGATCTGGACGGAACACTGCTAGATACATTACAAGACCTGGGGGACAGCTGCAATGCTATTCTTGAACAGCATGGATATCCAACGCATCCACTCGTTGCTTATAAGAAATTTGTAGGCAATGGCGTACAGAAACTCATCGAAAGGGCATTGCCCGAAGAAGCACGAATGGCAGAGACGATTACAGTCTTACTTGGAGCTTTTAAAAGCTATTATGAACAAAAACCTGTATCGCATACACGTCCTTACCCGGGAATTGTATCGCTGCTTCAAGAACTGAAGTCCTTAGGTTACCTAATCTCCGTAGCGTCCAATAAATACCACGAGGCAGTCATCCCACTGATGCAACAATACTTCCCCGATATTCCATTTGACCTTGTCCTCGGCCATCGCGCTGGTCATCCAGCCAAACCCGATCCCGCAATCGTCCTAGATAGCCTCGAGACATTAGGTGTCAACAAACAAAATTGCCTGTATGTCGGTGATTCATCGGTCGATATGGATACGGCCAATAATGCCGGGGTAACAGCAATCGGTGTTACCTGGGGCTTTCGCGATGAAGACGAATTGAGACAACACGGGGCAAAATACATTATCCATACCCCAAGCGAGCTCCTCAATATTACAGCAACAACACTGATATAACAGAAAAACGGCACTTTAACCGATAGCGATTTAAGTGCCGTTTTTATTAGATCCATCCTAATGTCGTTGATTCGGTACCATTGCTATTGGCGATCCGATGAAATCAGGGAAATTTCCTATAGTGTCCTGAGCCTACATTTTTGCATCCATTAGTTGCTCACGCTGTCCTTTTGGATGACCAAGCTTCATGTGTATGTATACATACATAGAGGAGGATGTCCACTTCAGCAGAGATAGTGCTAAGGGATCAGAGGAAGTAAAGGAGGTACAGCAGCGTTTTCAAATGTTCTGATCATGCCACGATCCGGTTATCCAGTACTCATCTTGCAGCTTGTATAAAGATGCTTCACACTGCTAAGGCACAATGAGGCCAGGGGAAGTACGGAAGTATCCAAACGAAAGAAGCCCTTGACTG
>NZ_DBGB01000005.1:0-27798 GCF_002295765.1 Sphingobacterium sp. UBA865
CCCCAAGAATTCAGCTTGATCCGAATTCAGCTTGATCCTTCAGCTTGATCCCGACCCTTCTTTCGAATCCTAATAGTCTTAAAACAAGAAAAGCTAATCTTTCGATTAGCTTTTCTTTTGTGATCCCGCTGGGATTCGAACCCAGGACCCATACATTAAAAGTGTATTGCTCTACCAGCTGAGCTACGGAATCTTACTTCTTTGTTTTTGAACTACCGTTCCTTGTTTGAAGTGATGCAAAGATAGGGTTAATCCCTATTCCACGCAAGTATTTGTGCGATAAAAATGCGCTAAGGCCGTTTAGGGCTTCATTTTTAGTGATTTATTTTTTTTGTTTAGGATAGAAATTCCCGGTCTTCATCCGATAATTGGGACTTTCTGTCGCTGTTTTCTTCTTCCGATTCGTCTATTTCTTCCTCTTCATACGCCCGCTGTTTCTTTTTTCCGATTTTCAATAGGGATACAAATACAATTCCTGCAATAAAAAAGACCAATAATAGCTTCCATAGTGCCACTTGTGATTCCCCGAGAAAATTGAGCTGCACCGATTGCGGATTTTTGACACACACAACTGTGATGATAACCGTTATCAAGATTAAAAAGATATTACGCATGTTACTGTAAACTATATGTCGTTATTCTAACAGCGAATATAGGGAATATCTGTTTTTAATCGATATCGATCTTTGCACGATTTAAGCGTAAAGAATTCAAGATAACCGAAACGGAGCTGAAACTCATTGCAGCGGCAGCAATCATCGGGGACAGGAGAATTCCGAAAGAAGGATATAGAAGTCCGGCAGCCAATGGAATCCCGAGTATATTATAGACGAAAGCAAAACCCAGGTTCTCCTTAATATTACGGAGTAGTTTTTGGCTCAGTACCTTTGCTTTGGCTATTCCGATAAGGTCTCCTTTCAGCAAAGTGAGTGAAGCGCTTTGTATGGCAACATCGGTCCCTGTGCCTATGGCAATGCCGATATCGGCTTGAGCAAGGGCAGGGGCATCATTGATACCATCACCAGCCATAGCCACCACATGTCCTTTTTGCTGTAACGCATGAATTTCCTGCAATTTATCTTTGGGCAAGGCATTGGCTTTGAAATGCTTGATGCCAACTTGATCCGCCACAGCCCTTGCCGTATGGATATTATCTCCCGTCAGCATAACGACATCGACTTTATGCTGTATAAGATATTGGATTGCACGCTTCGAAGAGGCTTTTATTTGATCTGAAATACTAAAATACCCCAATAAGCTACTGTCTTTTGCAAGGAAGGATACCGTCTTTCCATGGGATTGAGCAGTTTCGGCCATCTGCTTCATATCATGAGGAATTGTTATGCCGATAGACTCCATCAACAATTGATTGCCCAGTGCTATGCTATGTCCAGCTATATTTCCCTTGATTCCTTGCCCGGCAACATTTTCAAAATCGGAAACTGCAAGGTCCGTTTTACTATTTTCCTTTTTTGCCCTTTCAATAATAGCATGACCTAATGGATGTGTGCTATTGGCGTTTAAAGCGGCAGCCAAAGATAATATCTCGTCTTTGCTGCTGGAAGAGTTTGGCTGAATATCATCAACGGTGGGTTTTCCTTCGGTGATGGTACCTGTTTTGTCTGTTAGAACCACATCCACTTGGTTCATTTTTTCCAGCGCACTTGCATCTTTGATCAGGATCCCATGTTTGGCCCCTTTGCCGACACCCACCATGACAGACATCGGTGTAGCGAGTCCCAAGGCACAGGGGCAGGCGACAATAAGTACGGCAAGTGCATTGGCAAAGCCGAATGCTAAGGAAGCGGAAGGAACCCAAAGCCACCAGGTAAGAAATGTCAAAATTGCAATAATGATGACAATCGGGACAAATATCTCGGATACTTTATCCGTTAATCGTTGAATGGGTGCCTTGCTTCTGCTCGCATCATTGACGAGTTGAATGATCTGAGCCAGTAGTGTGTCCGAACCGATACGCTCTGCTTTCATGAGGAAACTGCGGTCGCCATTGATTGTTCCTGAACTGACATGATCTCCTGTTTGCTTTTCTACGGGAATAGGTTCACCCGTCAGCATGGATTCATCAATGTTACTGTTGCCATCCGTAATCTGTCCGTCAACGGGGATTTTGTCCCCGGGTTTTACTTTGAGTATATCTCCGAGTTGAATTTGATCTATGCCGATCTTTTTATCTATTCCATTTTCCACGCGCGTAGCTTCGGAAGGGCTCAGCTTGATCAGCTCTTTGATTGCCGAATTGGTTTTGGAATGTGCTTTGGCCTCCATCACCTGGCCTAATAATACCAAAGTCAATATGACGGTAACGGATTCGAAGTAAAGTGCAATGTAGCCATGGTGATTTTTTAATTCAGCAGGGAATACCTGCGGAAAAAATAGGCCAACCAAACTATAGACAAACGCAGCTCCAGCACCAAGTGCAATCAGGCTAAACATATTAAGGCGCCAGGTTTTGAAAGATACCCAGCCCCGTTGAAAAAAAGACCAACAGGTATAAAAAACAACCGGCAGGGATAAAGCCAGCTGAACCCAACCAGACCAACTCGGCGAAATGATTTTACCTATTGGATTACCGGGAAGCATTTCACCCATGGAAAGTATAAAGATCGGGACCGTAAATAGGATAGAGACCCATAATTTCATGCGTAGATCACGATATGTGTGATCGTCGGCCTCATCATTCCCATTGGCAATAGGCACAAGGTCCATACCGCATATAGGGCAATTTCCAGGATGATCTTGTACAATCTCAGGATGCATAGGACAGGTATATTGAAGATCTGTCTTTAACATGGGTACCTTTTCCAGATTCATGCCGCATACCGGACAGTTTCCGGGTTCATTATAGCGTTTGTCTCCCTCACAATGCATCGGACAATAGTATTGATCAGCAGACGTATGACCATGTGCTTTGTCAGGTGTAGATATTGTCTGTGATTGATGTACCGTGGCATTTGACTGAGCGGAATGATTGTGTTGCTGTTCGTGTTGGATATGCAAGGTCGCTGCATGCTCAGTATGCAGCTTATTTTTAATTGCTGTTTCTGCATCGAGCTTCACCAAATGCATACCACAAATCGGACAATTTCCTGGCTGGCTGTACGTTTTTTCACCTTCGCAATGCATGGGGCAGCCATATCTCTCCGAAGCTTGTGCTACAATGTGTTGATCGGACTGTAGATCACCCTGATGCTTATGTATTTCGCTGAGTTGATAAGGACCTAATTTTGATATTATTTCCTGTAATTGCTGTAACGGAATATGTTTCTGGGATGTTACTGTCATGCTTGGCGGGTTTAAAGTTACCTCGGCATGAACCCCAGGAAGCTCATTCAATGCATGTTCGATTGTGGTTCTACATCCATCACAGGACATTCCCGAAAGTGTATAGTGGTGTTGCATAGCGTTGTCTTTGTTGCCTAAAGTTAAACGTTATATCGAGGTGATTTTTACACTTTTACCGGGTTTTCTTGTAAAATTTCCCGTTGATAATATGTGCTTCCGGTTTGCTCTCATTTTCTAGGTCGAACCAGCGTTATAGTCTTCCGGAAACGAAATATGGTGTAAAAAAAACAGCGAAACTACGCTATGTTAAACACAACCGAACTATGTTTTGTTTGCTCTGGGGATAGGTATGGGATAGGGGAATTTCCCTTTGATTAAGCCAGTAGCATTACTTGGGGATGTTTTATCAATGTATTGATGGTTACTTGTTCTTTCAGAACTGCTTCGTGAAAAGGCGCCGGGACCATCAATTTAAATGTTTTTCGGGCGGTTTTTACTAGGAAAAGAGCACCGTGAATCACTTGCTTATCGTCGATGATCAACGTGTGCTGTGTTGCCGGCTGATTGCCTAATTTTTCCTTTTCGATGAGTTGTATTAGTTGTTGCATTGTATCAGAATATTTAGCCAAAATTACCAAATACTTAGCATTTATTGTTTTTTTTCTAATCGTTGCTATTTGAAATTTATCCACTGCTTTCAACCTTTTATTATTTTTTTAATAGCTAATAATCGTTTTAGCAAAGAAGAGTTTTCAAAACATAGCGCAATCGATTGCGTATTTAGTCTGCTAAAATGCTAAATATGAGAAGGATGTATTTGCTAAAGTTTGTTTAACTTTTTTAGCTTTGTGCAACAAATATCCAATAAAACAACATTATGAGTGGTATAACTACACTAGGTCAATTTATCATTGAAAAACAGGCCGATTTTCCGTATGCTAAAGGGGAGCTTTCTAGACTACTGCGCGATATTGGAATCGCAGCAAAAATTGTAAATAGAGAGGTTAATAAAGCGGGATTGGTTGATATTTTAGGCGATGCAGGCCAGGTCAATGTGCAGGGCGAGGGACAAAAGAAACTGGATGTTTATGCCGATGAGCAGTTTATCAAAGCGCTTCAAAGTGGGGGAGAATGCTGTGTAGTTGCCTCAGAGGAACATGAAAATCCAGTGTATATCCAATCCGGGGTTTCCAAAAATGCGAAATATATTGTGTGTATTGACCCGCTGGATGGCTCAAGCAATATCGATGTTAACGTATCTGTGGGGACGATTTTTTCCATTTATCGACGAATTTCTGATACGGGTGTTTCTTGTAATAGCAATGATATTTTACAGCATGGAACGAAACAGGTCGCTGCAGGTTATGTAATCTATGGTAGTTCAACCATGTTGGTGTACACAACGGGAAAGGGCGTAAACGGATTCACATTGGATCCTTCGATCGGCGAGTTTTGTTTATCCCATCCTGATATGAAAATTCCGGCTTCGGGTCAAATTTATTCGATTAACGAAGGAAATTATTCCAAATTTCCAAACGGCGTTAAGCAATATATCAAATATTGCCAAATGGAGGACAGTGCAACGCAACGCCCCTATGCATCGCGGTATATCGGCTCAATGGTCGCCGATATACACCGCAATCTCCTCAAAGGGGGCATCTTTCTTTATCCAACGACTTCTGCGCACCCTAATGGTAAGCTAAGATTGATGTATGAGTGCAATCCAATTGCCTTCATCATTGAGCAGGCAGGGGGTAAAGCTTCGAATGGATCTCAGCGTATACTAGATATTGAGCCAAAAACTTTGCACCAGCGATCAGCAGCTTTTTTGGGTAATACCGATATGGTGGAATTGCTGGAAGATTTCCTGGAAAAATACAGTGATTGATTCTGTAGTGATTCAATGACAGGTAAGATTCTTTAGACAATAAGAATTATTTATCTTTGTCCTCAGAAAATGGCTTCATTATTGCGAAGCCATTTCTTTTTCACGATTTGTAATATGTTACGATTTTTAGTTTTTATTTCATTTGTTTCAGTAGTATTTTTTTCTTGTAAAGATAATCCTCCGACTTATGGCGATGTGTTGGCGAAAGAGTTTGAAAATAAGTCCTATAAGGATTTTGACACAGCAGCTTATGTAAAAGTCTTCCGTGAAGTGTATGGCAAGGAAAAACCTCAATTGGTTAATCCGAGCTGGATGAAGGAATTATCGGATTCTACTGAAGGGATGACTTTAATTGCCGAACACCTTTTTGACGGTAGTATCGACACCATGTTAACGTACTTTGAACGAAGCGATGCGCATGGTATTCGAACTAGTTATTTCCATACGGCTGCGATTAAGGAAACATTATCTTCGCTTCGAAAACTGAAAACCAAAGATGTTGCTGAAGTTTATCCCTTATTGGCCAAACTTGACTTATTGAGTACTGATGGGCTGGTGGCTTATATTAGCAGCATAAAATATGGTGTGGTCAACCCCAAACGCCTTTATGGACGATATTTCGTTCCTCAAAAGCGTATGAGCTATGGCAAAGTTGTACAAATGCTGGATAGTGTAAAAATTGGAACTGTGTTGACCGATATCCAACCTAAAAATCAGTATTACACCAGGTTTCAGGATCTATTGGAAAACGGGAACCTAAACAGTGCACAACGAAGCCAGGTGTTAATGGTATTGGAAAAATTGCGCTGGATGGGAGATGCTTTTCCGGAGAAATATGTATTTGTGAACATACCTGAACAACGGTTACATATTATGGAAGAAGGGAAGACAAGTCAACTGATGAATGTGTGTGTAGGTGAAACTGATAATCCCGCCTATACGCGGAAAGGTGAGAATCACGAGACGCCTGTCATGCAAGGGGTGTTGGATGCCATGCAAGTAAATCCTGTATGGAATATTCCAAGCAGTATTGTCAAGAAAGAGTTATTGTCAAGCGTTCGAAATAATCCAAACTATCTGGCTTCGCGTAATATGGTAGCCTACTACAAAGGTAAACAAGTGGACCCTGCAACGGTCAACTGGAATTCGGATTCTGTGGAGAATTTTCGTTTTAAACAAAATCCTGGTTCGGATAATTCATTGGGGAATGTGAAGTTTTTGTTTGAGAACCCCTATTCCATTTATCTGCACGATACGCCTGCAAAACAAATGTTTGGGCAGAGCAATCGCGCAGTGAGCCATGGTTGTGTGCGTGTTGAAAAACCCGTTGATTTGGCGTCTTACCTTGTCAATAATGAAAAACAGGCCGAAAAAATTGCAAAAGAAATTACGACAGATTCGATCTCAAAATCACGTTGGGTAACACTTAAACGGCAGATGCCAGTTTATATCACCTATTATACAACCTGGTTGGATGACGAAGGGAAACTTGTTACGTATCCGGATATATATGGTTATGATCCGCGTTTGAAGGAAGCGTTAAAGAAATATTGGGCAAATTAATCAAAAAGGCTTAACTCATTTAGTTAAGCCTTTTTTTATAGCTAGTATTCAGAGTTGTAGGCTAGTGCTATCCGGACAAAAGGATAGTCTTTGTTGACATTGTTATGGTCTTGATAATGACCTTCCAATCTAAAGTAACCGGAGTAAAGGTTGACACCAAAATTTTTCCAGATACGCATTGAAGCACTCGTGGATACCGCGTGTAGAAAATGGTGGGATTTGTTGCCACTGATTGTGACAAAATATCCGCCACGATAATCTACACCAAATTTAAAGCGGTTTAATGTGCTCAATGTGGCTGAAGCCCTAACATCGGCCCCGGGGCCATAATCGTATGTACGGCTTTCACCAAAATGGAGATAAGGATCGGGTACAGCGGCCAATACCACTGGACCACCACCAAGGATGGTTGTCAGCTTGGTACGGCTACCAATATTGAAGTTTGAAAAAACATTGTAATTGATGCTCTGTGATCCGTAATAAAAAGCTTCATTGCGTAGAAAGTCGAAATGCGCAGACACAATACCACGGTGACGTCCCGTTAAATTGGATAAAATACGGTTACCGTATAACGAGGCATACACATTGACCGCATTGACGATGGAACTATCATCTGATCCAAGTTCCAAATTGAGAAAGAAGTCATCAAAGGGTTTCTTTTTGTCTAGATCATCGTTGGTGTAAATCAGTTTGATACGCGCATAGATATCATTCTTTCCTTTATTCAAGATATCATGTTCCTTGGCATCAAACCGTCTTAGCCCCAATTCAACTTCGGTGTGTACTAAAGAACTGTCGACCACCGCACCTTTTACCTTATCTCCCCAGCGCCCGTCGAGCAGACGGTTGAGCCCGTTTATCGGATTGATCAGCATGGCCAATAGTTCTTTTTTATTACGTTGTCCTTTGGTCAGACTCGGGCGCGAAAGAATATGATGCGATAGTCTATGGGTCATTTCACCTAAAATAGTACCACCAAAACTTGTGTTGATGATATCATTGATGGATGGTGGTTCTGTTTCACCTGCAGTTTCCCAGATATAGCTACCAGCTACGGTTGCTGCTGTCGATTGTAGAAAACTGTAGTTGTTGGATCGGAACGAATTAAAATAAAACTGACCGTGATAAGGATGCGCTATTTGATTTGTTGCAAAGAGATTGTCGTCCCAGGTCCAGGCAGACAGTTTTAAATGGCTAAAGAAGTTTTTAAAGGAAATATGCGAAACAGGATCTTTTCGAATGAAGTAATTAACCGAAGCAGGAATAGCTTGGATGGAAAACCACTCAATTCCCGCCCTTAAGAAGTTCTTCTTTTGGTAATCGAATAGACTGTCTGTTTGTTTTACGTTGATAAGATGATTGTTCCAATGTCGTGGTTGCCCATCGTGGTACATGGGATATTTTTCGACAGGTTTCGCTCGAAATAGGCTATCTGAAGTCATTAAGGATTCTCTAGCTGGTAGGAATGCAGCCTTACTAGGCCCTATACTCCCGAGCTGGACAAGCAACAAAAAGATACATATTAAGAGACTATAATGACGTTGGTTAATGCGTTGTTTGATCGAAATGAACATACTGTTTTGCGATAAAATTTGTAAAGAATAACAAATATAGGGGAAAAGTGTTTGTGTGATTAGTACCTTTGCGGCAATTATCCTGTTCTAGTAATTCAAAAATGAACAATACCTTTGAAATATTCAATATAAAATCGATTAATCTTAAGAATGAGTTGTTTGCAGGATTAACGGTCGCAATGACAATGATTCCGGAATCACTCTCATTTGCAATTTTAGCCGGGCTACCACCCTTGACCGGACTTTACGCAGCATTTTTAATGGGTTTGATCACTTCCGTTTTGGGAGGTAGGCCAGGGATGGTATCTGGAGGTGCTGGCGCAACAGTGGTTGTATTGATGGCCCTGGCGGCAAGTCACGGTATTGATTACCTGTTTGCTGCGGTCGTCTTGGCGGGGCTCCTGCAATTTTTAGTCGGGCTTTTTAAATGGGGGAAATTTGTGCGCTTGATTCCACAGCCTGTTATGTACGGTTTTTTAAACGGACTGGCCATTATCATTTTTATGGCTCAAGTAGTCCAATTTAAGGTGAATACCGGGCAGGGGGCGGAGTGGATGTCGGGAAGTACCTTATACATCATGGGGGGATTGACTCTGCTGACGATGTTGATTGTGATTGGATTTCCGCGGATAACGAAGGCTGTTCCAGCCTCTTTAATCGCTATTTTGGTTGTATTTGGCCTGGTTTCTCTTTTAGGTATTGATACCAAAAAAGTAGTAGATATTGCCTCTGTTAGTGGGACATTGCCACATCTACATTTACCTAATGTACCCCTGAGCTGGGAAACATTGCAACTGATTTTTCCGTATTCTTTGGTGATGGCTGGAGTAGGGTTGGTGGAGTCGCTTTTGACACTGAACATGGTGGACGAAATAACGGCGAGTAAAGGAAATGCAAACCGCGAATCCATGGCACAGGGGATAGCCAATACAATCAATGGATTTTTTGGGGGAATGGGTGGATGTGCCATGGTTGCTCAAACACTGGTCAATTTAAATGCTGGTGCACGCACGCGGCTTTCTTCTTTTATTGGAGCGATGACCATCTTAGTGATTATTTTGGTAGGTGCTCCTTTTATTGAGCAGATACCCATGGCCGCGTTGGTCGGTGTGATGATGATGGTAGCCATTGGAACCTTCCAATGGGTGAGCCTACGGATTGTGAATAAATTTCCCAAATCAGATATTTTCGTTGGGATTATTGTCGCCGGAATTACCGTGGTTTTACATAATTTGGCACTTGCGGTGCTTATTGGTGTAGTGGTATCCGCACTTGTATTTGCCTGGGATAATGCGAAGCGCATTCGGGCAAGAAAATATTTGGATGCCGAGGGCATCAAGCATTATGAAATCTATGGCCCTCTTTTCTTTGGTTCGACAGCTAATTTTTTGGATAAATTTGATGTTTTGGAAGATCCCGAGCGCGTGATTTTAGATTTTAAGGAAAGTCGTGTGGTGGATATGTCCGCCGTGGATGCACTCAACAAAATTACCGAACGCTACGCTGCACAAGGGAAAAAAATCGAATTGTGGCACCTCAGTGAAGATTGTCGCTCTTTGTTAAAAAATGCTGCGGGCATTGTGAAGGTCAATATCATGGAAGATCCAACCTATCGGGTCATGCCGGGCAAGTAGACTCTTTTTTGCGCAGCTCAAAAAAAAGTTCATTTCCCTGTCTTTGGGGAATACTGTTGGTTGAATCTGTCAGCTGTAAAATGTCAAATTGCGATGCGAATAATTGTTGATATTCCGTTTGATCTCCACCGAAAGGTGGTCCTTGTTGCGCAAAATCCCGTTTGAACAATAAACCCGTCAGAATACCCTGCTGCTTGAGCAAAGTATGCATTTGTTGTACGTAGCTGGGGCGTAATGAAGGATCCAGTGCACAAAAAAATGTTTGCTCAATTATATAGTCGTACTGACCCAGGTGCTGGAAAAAATCTTGACATAAAATTTGGATCTGAGGGCTATTGGCAAACTCCTTTCTTACCTTCGCAACAAGGGTCGGAGCGATATCAAGTAAGGTAATTTGATGGAACCCCATGTCAAGTAGAGCCTTTGCTTCATAAGCATTTCCACAACCGGGAATTAGAATAGAGGCATCTTTCGCAATAGACTCCGCTGCATAGTTGATAATAGCAGGAGAGGCATAACCAATATCCCAGCCTGTTGCTTTGTTCTTATAACGTTCATCCCAATAGTTTCCATCCAATAGTGAAGAATTCATAGCTGTTTTGTTCTATATGCTTTAGCAATTTACATAAATATTAGGTTAATAGGGTGCTTCTCTTTGCTGAAAATTGCTTTTAGCTACCCGCTCGGAAGTTGATTTTATTTAGTTGATTTGGACTATTGTGGTCAAAGTTCGATTGGCAAGATGTCGTATTGGAGAGAAATCTTGAAATTCACTTGTATTCCATACGATATTAAAATTTATAGCGTTCAATTACTCTAGTAGGGATAATCCCCTCATGTTTTTAGATGAATTATATTAAAGTAGTTTTATTTATTGTTTTATTTCTAATTGTTGGTCTTGCCTACGCTAATCAAGATTGGAATGGTTTGGAGAGCGCGCATCACTATATCGGTTATTTGTTGTTATCACTCTATATTCGGGCTCAACACTGTTTATGTATAAACCTCTTAAAGGGGATCGAAAACTAAAACGACATTTTTTTATTCGATTTTCTGTAGTCTGTATCGCCTTTCTGCTACTTCTTGTCCCATATTTGATTCTTAAACAACAAAATGATGCTTTGGGGGCTGGATATTTACTCTATTTTATGACCGTCAGTCTTGCAGCACCGTTGTCCATTTATGCCTTTATTGAGATACTATGGTTATTTACCCAAAAGAAATATCCGCAAATAGGTGTTAACCTATTACTTGTTGGCTATATCTACTGCCTTTTTTTATTCAGTGGTCTATTTGGATATTAAACCTATGGGAGACACGGACTTGTCATCATCGCCTTTTAATCGGTTAAAATTAAGCATGTTTCTGCTCGTTTTTCTAGAATTACTTTTTTGTGAAAAGAATCATTGATTAAAATTGTTGTTTGCTTCTTATCCGGAAAATTGCTAATTTAATAAGGATTCTTAAACCTGAATTTAAAGAATCTCGAGACTAAACCTGATCAGGTCCTTGTTCTTGAAGATAACAATTTTATAACCAATTAATGGATTGAGGTATGATACACAAAGTAGTTTCCCTTGTATTGGGAGGAGGTCGAGGGTCGCGCCTTTTCCCATTGACACAGCAACGGTCGAAACCAGCGGTTCCAATAGCTGGAAAATATCGTTTGGTCGATATTCCGATTTCGAACTGTTTGAATTCTGGCTATAATAAGATCTTCGTACTGACGCAGTTCAATTCAGCCTCTTTGAACACACACATCAAAAATTCTTACAATTTCAGCATTTTCAGTAAGGGCTTTGTTGACATCTTGGCTGCTGAGCAGACCAATGAGGGCGATCGTTGGTTTGAGGGTACGGCTGATGCCGTTAGGCGAACGCAGAAACATCTCCTGAATGTAGATTACGACTACATTCTTGTCTTGTCTGGTGATCAGTTATACCAAATGGATTATTCGAAGCTGATTGACTTCCATGTTGAAAATGGGGGGGATGTTACCATTGCGACTATACCAGTCAATGGTAAGGATGCTACAGGATTTGGTATTTTAAAAGCGAATGAAGCAAATGAAATTACCGCTTTTGTTGAAAAGCCCGATAAGGATGAAGTATTAAATTGGACCTCAGAGGTCTCCGAGGTTTTGCATAAGCAGGGAAGACATTATCTGGCATCCATGGGGATTTATGTTTTCTCAAAAAACATCTTGCGCAACCTTTTAATTGCCAACCCCGGGATGGATTTTGGCAAGGAAATTATACCGGATGCCATTGAAGCACTTCGCGTGTTAAGTTATCAATTTGATGGTTATTGGACCGATATCGGAACCATCAAATCCTTTTTTGATGCCAATATCGGATTAACGGATGACATTCCGGATTTCAACCTGTTTAATGAAACCGTGTATACACGTGCGCGGATGCTTCCACCTTCGAAAATTTCGGGGACAACCTTGAATAATACGGTAATTGCCGATGGATGTATTTTAAATGGAGATAAACTGGAGAGGTCTGTTATTGGGATACGTTCCCGTATTGGTGAAGGGACGGTTATTAAATCGACCTACATGATGGGAACAGATTACTATGAGCAATTGGAAGAAGTATTGGAATTGGGAAATACACAAAAGCCACCACCGGTAGGCGTGGGTAAACGTTGTTATATTGAAAATGCTATTTTGGATAAGAACTGCCGTATTGGAGATGACGTTCGTATCATTGGTGGACCGGGCTTGAATGATGGCGATTTTGATACGCATATGATCTGTGACGGCATCGTTGTTGTGAAAAAAGATGCTATCATTGCCAATGGTGTTACGATAGGATTTTGATCATTTATATATGTTGAAGCGAAAGTCCGCCGTCTATTTAAAAGCTAAAACAGCGGACTTTCGTTACTTTTCCTTTGTTTAATGATAAAATGGAGATTGATGCCCAATATTGCCGTGCTGTATGGATTAATACTGTCAAAGAGGTAGTTTATAAATATTATCTTTGCGCATTATAAAATTTTTTAAGGCTAAAATGATCGATTACTGGAAACAGATTGTTTTTTATTGGCTACTGGTTTTACTTTTTGTAATGCCGGTTACCTCATTTGCGCAGATCTTGTCGGAACAACCTTCGGATTCGAGCAGCAGATCTCATTTTTTTAAGAAAATTCCTTACAAAGAACTGGCTGTTCCTGTAGGATTGATCACCTATGGTATCGTTGCCAAAGGGAATCCCTTTTTAAAAGGGATAGATGAAGACATTAGAGACGGCGTTTCGAGAAGGAACAATCAAAAAATTAAGTTGGACGATTTCACACGTTTTGCTGGAACTGCCGGAGTTTTTGTGCTGGATGCGGTCGGGGTACCTGCGAAACATAACCTTAAACAACGCCTGTTCACAACGGCGGTTTCCAATATTATCATGACTTCAACCGTGAGAATTATGAAATCTACTATACCTGTTTGGCGACCCGATAGTTCAGCGAACAATTCCTTTCCTTCAGGGCATGCTGCCACTGCATTTGTTGGTGCGGAATTACTTTGGCAGGAATACAGACAGGAGTCAATTTGGTACGGAATAGCGGGGTATGCTGTTGCCGCGGGTACCGGTTATCTGCGGATGCACAATGATAAGCACTGGTTCTCGGATATCGCTATGGGAGCTGGGGTCGGGATCTTAAGTACTAAAATCGCCTATTGGTTGCTACCGCTGGTAGACAGTCGATTGCAGAATTCAAAAAAGAGTTATGTGGTATTACCAACCTATAATGGACGGCAATTTTGCCTAAATGCCAGCTTACAGTTTTAGGCTCTTTTTTTTAAGTCCCATTCGGAGCCTCTACATTGATCGTACTCGGCTCGCCTGAAAATAAAATTTCCTAGATATTATTCGTACAGGGATATAAATCCACTTTAAATCCCTGTGTTCACTACCGTTTTTAGGTGTCCTACCTGAAGATCGGGACTGCTGTGTCCGGCATTTCCATTCCCTGTTTTAAGCATGTAACGTTTCTGTGAATTTTGGATTAAAAAATCATATTAGTTTCGTTAATAAGATTTTGTTTTTTAAATTTAATAGACAATCTAATCCACTTTTGCTGTTTTTTATAAAAAGAAAGACATGCAAAGTCAATAAACCAAAGTTGAACCCTACGGTTCTTTATTATTTTAAACCAATTTGTAATTATGATGAGAAATTTTTTTCTTCATGGAAAGGCGAGACCCATTAGCCTTTTGGGGCTCTGCCTGCTGTTTAGTCAGCCTGATTCTTACGCGCTGAATCTGGATCCGATCAATGCTATTGTCGATCAGGATCAGGTTACAGGGATCATCAAAGATGAGAAAGGTCAGGTATTAGCCGGTGCTACCATCACCGTCAAAGGAACATCCGTTCAAACGTCCTCCAATCAACAAGGTGTTTTTTCTATTCGCGCAAAGCGCGGTGATGTTTTGGTCGTGAACTACCAAGGGTTTACAAAACAGGAGGTGGCCGTTTCCGCAGGTAATGTGAACGTGGTCATGGTATCGAGTGATCAAGCACTTGAAGAAGTCGTGATCATTGGCTATGGTAAGCAGCGGAAAGGGAATATTACCGGTTCGGTCGCTACCGTCAATGCAGAACAGTTAAAAAACATCCCCAGTTCAAATCTTTCCAATTCACTCGCCGGTAGAGCTGCAGGTGTCAATGTCACCAATACTTCGGGGATGGCCGGAGCATCGTCGAGCTTGCGTATACGGGGGAGTTTTGCCGAGCCACTCTATGTAATTGATGGCGTGGTTCGCGATAAAGCTGCATTCGATGTGCTTGAAGCGAACGAGGTTGACCAAATGACCTTCTTAAAAGATGCTGCAACAGCCGCAGTGTATGGCACCCGGGCCGGTAATGGCGTAGTGGTGGTAACGACAAAAAAAGGAACGGCGCAAGCCCCTGTTTTTAATGTACAAAGTAATTATACTTTCAATACGCCAACACAGGAGCTCCTTGCTAATTTAACGACTGCGCAAGATGAACTCACTTATCAAAACCGGGTCGCCGAATTTCGTGGTCTTTCTATCCCCAATGGACAAAAAGAGTTTGATTATTTCAAGGACAAAAATTACAATGCTAATGACGTTATCTGGCGCAATCCGTTTACACATCGACAATCAATATCGGTTAATGGGGGTGGCGACAAAATTACTTATTATAGCTTGCTGAGCTACCGTAAAGAAAATGGATCTTATAAATCTTTGGATCATGAGAAATTTAATCTAAGGAGCAATATTTCCGCACAGATTACCGAAGATTTTAGCATGGATTTTAATATTTCAGCCAACCAGACGAATTCGAAGCGCTTTTTTTGGCCATTCAGCACATCTTCGAACGATGATGATTTTGATGTATCCGATTTCTACCGTGTTACATTCAACTGGCCAAAGATGTATCCGTTTTACCTGAATGCAGACGGAACACCGAGCAATACACCTACGGCTTATCCTGTACAGACGCCTATGGGAAGCTGGCAGGCGTGGAATGTGATCGATCAGGTCATCGGGGATCGCTATATAGACCGTAAAGTGCGGCAGGTCAATCCTATTATGACCCTAAACTTGAAGCTGGATAAATTGGTACAGGGCCTTTCGACAAAAGTTGTCGGAAGTTACATTGCTCAAGACTATATGCGCAAGCGTTATATGAGTTTTCAAAAGAACTATACCTTTACTTCTTTAAACCCGAATGACAACCGCTTTATACCAGCTCCGCCATCAGAAGCGAATATTAATATTTTTACTTTTAGTCAGAGCCAGCCTTTCATGGATTACAGCCCACAACGATTGTGGGAATATCAGGTAAACTGGTTTTTAAACTATAACCGCAAGTTTGGTAAACATTCCGTCGACGGAACATTGGTTTATGAACAGTCCAAAAAAGGAGGGACTTATGTCACTTCACGGGCAGAAAATCCAATTACAGCCCTAGATCAAATGTTTATTTATCCTACAGATCGCAACTTTAGGTCGACAACGGCCAATGAAACGATCGATTCGAGACGTGGTATCATCGGGCGTGCCAACTACAATTATGCGGATAAATATATTGCGGAGTTTTCTTTTCGTTATGATGGTTCACCATTATTTCCGACGGATAAGCGCTGGGGATTTTTTCCTTCAGTATCAGCAGCCTGGCGTGTATCGGACGAAAACTTCTTTACGGATATAAAAAATACGATATCGGATTTGAAGTTCAGAGCTTCTTATGGTACAACGGGTAACGATTTGGATGTCAATGCCAATCGAATCGGGCAATTTGGTTATTTAGAAAAGTATACCACCTCGGGCGGCTATATGTTTGGTGACCGCTATTATAATGGTATTGCATATGGTGCAACCCCAACACAAAATCTAACCTGGACAACTTCTAAGAGTGTCAACTTGGGTTTAGATTTTGGATTTGTTAATAATAAGCTGACCGGTAGCCTTGATCTGTTTTCACGCAAGGAAACCAATATTCTTGGTCCAAGATCGCTGAAGGTTCCTGACAATTACGGTCGTGCACTTGCTCCTGAAAACTATGCGGCGAGAAGTTATAAAGGCGGCGAGATTTCTTTTAATTGGAATGACAAGGTTGGTGAAGTGGCTTATGGTCTCAATGCCAATCTGGGGTATGCCAAAGACCGTTGGGACATCATTGACGAAGAACCTTCTTATGCATCGGGCCAACCGCAGAACTTTCGCTCCAGAATTGGACGACCTGAGAATAGAATAATCGGCTTAGAATCCCTTGGTTTGGTTAGGACACAGGCTGAAGCTGATGCGTTGAAAGCAAAAGGATTTAAGACCTACGGAAGGGATCCTTTTCCTGGGATGATCTTATATAAAGACATTCAGGGGGCGAACTATTCAGGTGGCCCGGATGGGAAAATTGATGATAACGATTTGCAGTTATTGTCGGACAATAATTCTCCGCGCATCAATTATGGGTTTGGATTCAATTCGAGCTGGAAGGGCTTTTATGTCTCGGCTTTATTTCAGGGAGTTCTTGCTTACGATCGCATGATCAGTAATCAAGAAGGCGGTGGAATGCGCCAGCACGGCGATACTTTCCGTCCATATTATCCAATTTGGGCTTCCGATGTCTGGACACCGGATAATACCGACGCCAAATATCCGCGACCAACAGGATACTCTGGCTGGGCCGAATCCGGTGCAGCCCCATCGTCATTCTGGATAAGAAATGGAGCCTATTTGCGCTTACGTGACATTAATGTTTCTTATCGATTGCCGAAAAGCATGACAGAGAAATTGCGTGTGAAAGATGTCAATCTGTTTTTTAATGGGACCAATTTGTTTGTTTTTTCGCCAATGAAAGAGTTTCATGATCCCGAACAAAAGCTGTATGATTCTTATCCAGTCATGAAAACCTTTACGTTTGGACTTGATGTTAAATTTTAAAATGAAAAAAAGATGAAAAAAATATGAAAAAAATATATTATCCTTTAATTGCATTGGCCTTGTGCATGTCCTCCTGTAAAAATGTATTGGACATTGAGGACCTCAATTCGCTGGATGAGGCTAAGGTATGGGCTGATCCAAATCTAGTGAACGGCTATCTTGCCAATTTATATCCACTATTTGGTAACTGGAATTCTGGTGCGGACGGAAATTCGGAACAACTAATCGGCATCGCTTTTCCATTGGATGCGGTTACCGTCAACAATGGTTCTTACAAATCATGGGATTATACAACCATCCGGAAAATCAATACGGCCATACAGAAAGTCAATGAAAGTACTTCATTAAAAGACGACTTTAAAAAAACGGTGATTGGCCAAGCGTTGTTTATGCGTGCCTTTATGTATTTTAACATGGTCAGGATCCACGGCGGTGTTCCTTATATTACTGTACCGCAAGACCTAAAAAATGATGATCTTAATGTGCCCCGCAATTCGACAAAAGAATGTTTTGAGCTGATCGTTAAAGATCTGGATCAGGCTATTTCACAATTGCCAAAAACAATTGCAAAAGGAACGGCAGATTATGGGAAAATTGATGGTGATTTTGCAGCCGCTTTTAAAGCAAAGGTATTGTTATATAAGGCTTCTCCACAGTTTAACCCTTCCAATCCCTATGGAAATGCCTATTGGCAGGAGGCCAATACCGCAAATAAATTAGCTTATGATCAGCTGAAGGCGGATGGCTATAGTTTGACTTCAGATTATTCCAATATTGCGCTGGTAGAAAAGGGTCCAGAGGTTGTTTTTGCTGTGATTAATACCTATCCAAATAAAGTTGCCAATTGGGATAATGGTGTACGTCCGGGATCCGAAAGTAGAGGGCCGGCAGGTTCTGTTCCATCCTGGGAATTTGTAAAAGCTTTTCCAATGAAAGATGGAAAGTTATATTCCGATCAAACGGGTAAATACCATAAAACAGAAGATCAATTTTTACAATCCTATTGGGAAAACCGCGATCCGCGTTTTGACAAGTCTATTGTGTGGAATGCCAAAATCTATGAAGTTTCCGGCAAGACCGGCAAAAGACAATACACTTCTGTCGGTATTGCTCCGGCTTTAGATGACTTTGGCATTAACCCGAAGGCAAAAACTCCGTCGTCTAATTTGGATCGATATAGCGGGTTTTTTATCTTAAAAAATTCCAAACTGTCATTAAAGCAAACCGAAGTGGAAACTCAGTATGATGTCGACTTTGTGTTGATGCGCTATGCCGAGGTCCTATTGAATTATGCTGAGACGGCAAATGAAACAGGAGATTTTGCGACAGCCTTAGACCTGGTTACACAGATTAGGAAAAGAGCGGGAATCGAGCCGGGCGCAGACAATAAATATGGCATAACAGCAACCACGAAGGAACAAATGCGTGAAGCTATTTTGGCAGAGCGTAATATTGAGTTCTGTTTTGAGGGACATCGTTTTTGGGATTTAAGAAGGTTACGTAAGCTCAATATACTGAACAATACAACCAAACATGGAGTTGAAGCGATAGCAATAAATTCAAATGGAACCGAGATGAATCTGGATGATGCCAATGCATTGGCCAAAACATACACATTGAAAGAAAATCAGTTCAAATATAGCGTCTTGCAGGTGCCAAGCACAGGAAATAAAGTGAATTTGGTACCCGATACCTATTATTTCTTTCCAGTCGCGCAGTCGGTCATTGACAAGAACCCAAATATCAAGCAGAATAAAGATTGGGGCGGTACATTTAATCCAACCATGGAATAGCATTTTTGTCTAAACCCATTCAATAAAAAACACCCGCAACAGCTAAAGCCGTTGCGGGTGTTTTATTTAAATCTTATTTATGGTGAGTTTATTAATCACCCGATTGAGCCCTATTTGGATGATAATTTAAAAACTCTTGAACTGAGTCTACCTCGGCCTTTGATTTTGATTTCTTTCGGATAGAGTTCCAAAAGTCCATAGGCGTTGCTGGTAGCTGTTTCGATCATACCTTCCATGGTTACAAAAGGAATATTATTTGCCATTACATAATTGCCTTTATGATGATGACCAGAAAGTACCAGCTTAACTTCGGAGAATTGGTATAGTATATCAAGAACCTCCCGGTTATTGAGTGTTTCATAGCCGTTTTCTGGCAATAAAGGATGATGTGTCAATACAATCACATGCGCTTTGTTTTTCCGCGCTTGGGCAAGTTCGTTTTGTAACCATTTGAGTTGTTTACGGTCAACCCCGCCATTCCAGGGTTGCGTATTTTTCCTTCCGCTTGTCTGTAGGCTATCCACCAGGGTTTTCCATTCATGTTGATCTGCTGAATTTGGCGTTGTGGCATATTTACTGAGCGCATTCGTATTTAAGAAAACAAATCGCCATTTTCCTTTTGTAAATGCGTAGTATTTAGCTGGCATCCCAAAAGTAGTGTGCAAAAGATCTGGTTTAGATACGTTGACATAGTCGTGGTTTCCAAGTAGACAATAAGTCGTTTTTTTTAAGGGGGAGAGATGTTCTAACAGTACTGGAAGATCTTTTGGACCTTCGTCGACAAGATCGCCAAGAATCAAGGAAAAATCGACCTTATTGCGATTGAAGAAGTCTACAGCGGTATCGACCTTCATTAATGAATTGTGGTAGAAACGGCTACCGTGGTCTGCTTTGTCTGCGTATTGCATATCGGCCATGATACCGATACGGAGGACCGGTGGGTTGGATTGTGCCATGCTGAATAAGCTGGGTAAAGAGCAGATGACGAATATGGAAAGAAACTTCCATTCCCGTTTGATTTTTAAGCCAATCTGTTTCATTTTTTAGCGTTTTAAAATATTTTGCTATAAGAATATATTAGTCCGTATTCCGGTAATGTTGCTTTACGGTCTGTTTAGTCTATTTTTTTGAACCGCCGTTCTGGGTAATTGATTATAATGTTATCACGAGTATACTGAGAATAAATTAGAGATTCAAGTAAATTGAATACACAAACGTTTGTGTAAATTGATGGATCACTAACGAATTATAAATGATTGCCAACACATATAAACTATCGATTTTTTAGCTATTGTAATACTGTAAATTGGCGATTGTGATGTTTAACGAATAAAAGGTTTTAACTTTTGTGTTGATTATAATTTTTTAAGGGCTTATTATTTGAAACGAAGAGCAAAAATAAATACGTATGATAAAGAAAATCCTGATTAGCTTGACTTTAATTACCATTATTGGCTGTTGCTGGTTTTTTTTTACGCTATTCGACGCTATCGACTTGGCGCCTACGAAAAATAATCATTTGGCAAGTGAGGAAAAATGGAAAATAGAGCAGCGGGCTGATATTGTCAATAGGACAAGCTGGTCGTTGTTCTGCAAAACATGGATGACTAGTATTCAAAAAAAACGTATTTTCACAATAGACAAATTTTATCCATACCAGTAAGGACTAAAAAACGATATCAATGATCAAACAGAATTCGGCAGAGAGAGCCATTATTTACCTGAATACAAAAGAAGAATGGCGATTTTGGCTTGAGAACAATCATCACATAGCACAATCAATTTGGGTGATCTGTAATACTAAAAAATCAAATTTACCGGTGGTCAACTGGACTGAACTTGTGGATGAAGCATTGTGTTTTGGCTGGATTGATAGCACACGGAGACCGATTGATGCCTATTCATTCATGCAGTTATTTAGCCGAAGAAAACCCAATAGTACCTGGTCTAAAATTAACAAAGAAAAAGTTAAAAAACTAATCGATGCGAATCTGATGACTCCAGCGGGGCATGAGGTTATAAAAATAGCACAAGAAAATGGTTCTTGGTCAATTTTGGACAGTGTGGAAGAATTAATTATTCCCCAGGATTTGGATGAAGCATTTCAACATTACGCTGGTTCAAAAGATTATTTTCTTGGATTGAGTAAATCCGTCAAAAAAATGATGTTGCAATGGATTGTTCTTGCCAAAAGACCAGATACCCGCAAAAAACGCATTGATGAGATCGTGGCAAGGGCGGCTGAAAAAGACAGGCCTAAGCAATTTCAGTAAGTTTCCAGTATTTTGAACTGCTATTTCGAGTGGTAAATAAAGAATTTTTAGTCAGATCTAAACATCTGGTTTTACCAATTCTATTGCCTGATAGGGCTGTTTAGTTAGTACTATTTTCATGGCTATTTAATAGCAATCTTTTGGAAGCGCTTCATTGTAAAACTGATCTTCAATTTTTCCTACAAAACGTATTAATTAATTTATACCAGTTCTACTATTAGTAGCGGTTTAACAGGGGGATAACAGGGGGTTAACAGGGGTATAACAGGGGTAAACCCTTGTTAACCCCTAGCTATATCCCTGTAAAAATGGTACTATTCCGATTTAACTTACGAACATGATCGCAATGTGGTAACATGGTTAGGGGATAAAGAATAGTTGTCTCAATAATGCCATTTTTTATATTGGGAATATGATAAGCGGTGATAGTGCGTGTTATATAATGATGAAACGATCAAAAGACTATGTTAAAGCTTATATGAATAGCAACTTGATTTGCTGTATTTGCTCAATTTTTGTATCATTGGGGAGATGATAACCAATGCAGCAGCTTAAGTCTTTTTTATACGCGTATCTCCAACTCTTTCTTTTCCTTTTCTTAGGGCAATCTTCAGTTTGGAGCCAGGTCAATACGTATGCGTTTAAAACCTTAACTTCTGATCAGGGCCTGGTCCATAATCATGTCAATTGCGCACTCCGGGATAAGTACAATTACCTTTGGTTTGGTACCGAATCTGGCCTGAGCCGATTTGATGGGCGCAATTCACAAATTTTCGCTATTCTGCCAATAAACGAACCGGGCTGAGTGGAAATTCGATTTCCGCAATCTTTGAGGGACCAGAAGGCAATGTATGGATTCGTACCAGCAACCGGATGAATGTGTATGATCAGCGCTCAGGTATTATCATCCAGCAGCTTGATTCCATACTGACCCGCTTAAAGTTGCCCGTCAAAGACGTACATACGATAAGACAGCTGGAAGGGCAGATCTTTGCACTATTGTATAGCGATCGTTCGCTGATCTTGTACGATAGCCTAAAGAAAACCTATCGTACTGTACCGCCGTTGACCAAAAACAACCGAATCGCCGATGTGATAGCTGGGCAAGACCACACGATCTGGGTAATCTACGAAAATGGCCTGCTGGGCCATATTGATACGAAATCACTTCAAAGTACCAAAACCAGCTTATTGCCGATCAGCAATAAGCTGGTAAATTATAATCTATTTGCCGATCAGGATGGGGCGATATGGATCTTCTCAAAGGATATTCCAATCGGTGTATACTGGTTTGACCCGAAAGATGGATCAATTCAACATCTCCAAAAAGAACTATCCAATCCTTTTGTAGGCAATATCGTGCAAGATGATAAAGGGCATCTCTGGCTAGGAACTGACCATGGTGGGATCAATGTTTATGATAAAAAAACAAAAAGTGTACAAATCATCGGTAACGATAAATATGATTTACGAAGCCTACCTTACAATAGCATAACGGCTTTATATCGGGATAAGTCAGGTATTATCTGGACGGGAACATACAAAGGCGGCATCAGTTATTATCATCCCAACTTGTTATTATTCTCCTTAGTCAAGAACTATCCTGGACTTCCCAAATCACTTCCCTTTGACGACGTCAATAAGTTTGTACAGGATCGAAAGGGTAATCTCTGGATTGGGACAAATGGTGGGGGATTGCTCTATTATGATCTCAGTCAGAAAACCTTTACGCAATACCTGCATGATCCTCAGGATCCCAATAGTTTGAGCAGCAACGTGATTGTTTCCTTATTGCTGGATGCGGAAGACAGGCTGTGGATAGGAACTTATCGAGGTGGTATGTGTCGATTTGACGGCAAAAGTTTTAAGGTTTTCCACCGTGACTCGGCCCCCGGGAAATTGAATGATGATAGTGTATGGGAGATCTATGAAGATAGTCAACATCGGCTATGGATAGGAAAGCTAAGTACCGGCCTGTACCTGTTTGATAAAAAAACAGCACAGTTTTCGAAAACATATACACGGCAGGGCCAAACCATCAACAGCAATTATATCTCTGTTTTATTTGAGGATTCAAAAAAACGTCTCTGGATCGGCACAGCTACAGGATTGGCATTGTTGGCCCCCGACGAGAAGATTACTTATATCAATACATCCAGTTCGCCTATGAAACTCATGAATGATCTAATTTATGATATCAAAGAGGACAAAGCCGGTCGTATTTGGGTAGCGACACAAGAGGGACTGCATGTAATAGATGGTACCAAAATAAGCTATCTTACACAGCAAGATGGGCTTAGCGACGATGCAATCCTGGCACTCTTGGTCGATGATCAAGGTGATGTTTGGGCTTCCACAAACAAAGGCCTGTCGGCGATTGTCGGTACAGGACAGGCAGAGAAGTTTATCATCCGCAATTTTAAGCAGGAATTGGAAAACAGCCGGAAAAGGTATCCTTCAAGCGGATGTAAAACCGGGCGATGTGAAATATGTAGATCAGAATAACGATGGTATTATCAATGCCTCGGATAAGACAAATTTGGGCGTGGGCATGCCTAATTTTACCTATGGATTTAATATTGGACTGGATTATAAAGGATTTGATTTCTCGGTGAATGCCTATGGTTCCCTTGGAAACAAAATTGTACAGTCTTACCGCAATCATGCCAATAAACAAGCAAACTATACTACACGAATATTAGACCGATGGACCGGGGAAGGTACTTCCAGTACGATCCCCCGTGTTACGGAAACTAATGTCAATTGGCAGTTTTCAGACCTTTATATTCAGGATGGAGACTTTCTTCGGATCAGCAATGTGACCTTAGGTTATGATCTGTCGAAACTGATCAAATGGAAGTATGCTAATCAGATCCGCTTCTACGTACAAGGTCAAAACCTGTTTACGTTCACCAAATATGATGGGATGGATCCCGAGATCGGCTATGGAACAGATGGTTGGGTATCGGGTATCGACCTCGGTTACTATCCAAGACCAAGGACTGTATTATTTGGCCTAAATGTTAAATTCTAAACACAAGAAATCATGAAAAAAACGAGCTATATCTATCATTCCATGTTATTTGGATCCTTAATCTTAGGATCATGTTCATCCAGTTTTTTGGATGTCGAACCGATGACAAGCGTTTTGGAAAGCAATTTTTATAAAACCGTAGCCGATGCCGACATGGCTCTGGTCGGCTGCTATGATGGTTATCAACGGACGACCTCCAATGGGAGCCAGTCTTTCTATCTGACAGCAGAGGTGGCTGCCGACAATTGTTTTGGCGGAACAGGTACAACAGACGGTCGCTCATTTCAGGCAATAGACCGTTTTGATATTGCGCAGTCCCAATCGGACAATAATATCTTTGATGGTACCTGGTCTGATTACTACGCGGGAATTTTTCGCTGCAATACACTTTTGGAAAAATTGGACGGCACTGATTTTTCAGGCAACACTACAGCGCGGGCACGTATCGAAGGGGAAACGAAATTCCTGCGGGCCACCATGTACTTTGATCTCGTCCGTCTATTCGAAAACATCCCTTTGCTAACGAGCCCGACCAATGAGAATATTCCACAGTCGGACCCCAAAGCGATTTATCAACTGATTGTTTCAGACCTTAAATTTGCGGCTGCCAATATCCCAGCAACAGCTTACCCCAAGTCAGCTGCGGCAACCAATGATGGTCGGGCAACTCCATTTGCTGCTAAAGCGCTACTGGCCCGTGTTTATCTATTTTATGCAGGCTATTATGGCGGCGAAGATATCGGTGTCTCCAAGGCTGAAGCCCTAGCGGGACTCGAAGAAGTTATCAGCAGCGGCCAGTTTGCGCTGGTGGCAGATTTCAAAAATCTGTGGCCGGCAGCGAGTTATATCCCCAATGCAAGCAATAATACGCTAGATATTTCCAAATATGCCGGTGAGGGAAATCCTGAGGTTGTATTTGCACAGAAATTCAACAATACGTCGAACTACAACGGTTATGTTGATGGCAACCGCTGGGTCGTCTTTCTGGGCTTGCGCGGTAAAAATTGGTCGCCTTATGGCCAAGGATGGGGGGCATGTACGGTAAGCAAAAAGTTCTTCAATGAGTTTGACAACATGGATACACGCAAAACTTTCCTTTGTGCATGCCTATATCGTGGACGAGTTTGGTACGATCGTTCCTGATGCAGACGATAAAATCGAATTTGAGGTGAAGGGAGACGGTGCAAAAATTGTGGCGACAGACAATGGCAATACGACGGATCTGACAAGCTTCCAATCAGCTTCTCGCAATGCTTTTCATGGTAAAGCCTTGGCGATTGTCACGAGCAAAAACAAAGGTGAAATACGGGTAAGGGCAAAAGGTGAAGGACTAATTTCGGGGGTTATTCAGCTTGAAGCCAACTAGCTATTGCCCCCGTTCTGCGCCGGATCTGTATGTTGTTTGTTCACTAATAAGAGCAAGGTTTTACCATGGTAGGACCTTGTCTTTTTGTTGTATCGTGCTATCGGCAATTTGTTAAAGACGTTGTTTCTCCATTATTACCGATAAAAGACTGTGGTAAGTACAATATATCCTAAAAAGGAAATAATTTGATAAATGTTCGTGAAGATATTTATATTTGATCAGAAGCCATTATTAGCAAATGATACCTGTATCGCTGACACAACAAGAAAACTTACAAGGTATTATTAAGTATTTTATCATAGGATCTTAATTAAAAATAGCATGAAAGAAAAAGAATTAAGCGAACTATCGGACCAAGAATTATTAAAAAAACGGAAAGATTTGCTGATCTTCAAAAGGTTCTCTGTAATATTAACCGTATTGTGCCTTCCGGTTGTGGTTTATAGTATTGTGAAAAAATAACTTTTCCTGTTTAAGAAGAACAAAGAGTAAATTAGGTGAACATTTTGTGATATATTTGTATTCTATCCCTAACAAAGCAAAGGAAAAATGGATTATGATCAAAGTATTGTTGTCAGCACTTCTTTATTTTTCACTAGTATTCTCCGTATTTGCTCAAAAAGCTTCTAAACCGATCTTCGGTACGTATGGGGAATATTCGACCCGTCTGACTCTAAATCTAGACAGCACATTTGAGCTTATTGAAGCAGATCCTATTTTCCCTTATACATTTGAATCCTATACGAATAGAGGAGATTGGGAAGTAAAGGGAGATACAGTAATTTTAAATCCACACCTGGAAAAAAGATTACCCAGGGTATCGGTACGGGAAAAGTCAGTCCAAAAAGATAACGATTCTATTTCAGTAACGATCAACTATTATTTGGAAACTTATGAGAAAAACGAGATGAGCAGTAGAACTCCGTTTTACTTCGAATTACTTTCCATATATATTAACAAAAAGAAAAATTATCGAAATATTGTCCATGTTCCGCAATATAGACATTGCATGTTTTCTTCCAGACTAAGAAAACAAATCGTTATTGATTCAACGAAAACATTTAATTTTCCGAGACAGGACGTTTACAAGTTAGGTGTATATTCGTACGGCTTTGAAAAAGCTATCGAAATTAAAGTCAATAATACCCAGGCCAACCATTACGAGATCACTGTTATACAACCCGTGGACAAAGAGCGGATGCCTAGGAGCAAGAAGGTTATTATCAAAAGGAGGCAAGCCTACTACTATGAATGGAATGGAAAGATCTCCAGTGGAATTTTCTCTTTGTCTCCTTTGGAGCGTTTAAATTAGTCTGTAAGAATAAATGTAAGTAACCAGTAAGGTTGTCAAAATCACTCCCGTGCTTTAATTTATCCATTTTAGGTACATAAAAACCACTAAATGCATTATTGTAATTGAATCTATAACTAGAGAAGTTATTTAAAGTATATTTGACCGATAAAAGGAAGTTATATAGTATATGCAGTAAGCAACTGTAAATAAATCCATATGGAGCTCTAGCATATTCTAGGATCCAACCCCTTGAAAAATAGAAAGCCAATAAAAATGGGATTAATAATAGGTTTTCAAAAGTCATATTGTAGCGCTTATAGTGAAGTATTGCAAAGATTATCGCAGACAAAATGAATATTCTACGTTGATTATATGTCCAAAATTTATTTAATGCATCCTGATTTTTAGAGTATGCGATACCGTAATAAAAATTAATATCGAAAAAAGTGAATCTTCAATAGTTGTTTTTTATAATCATAGCACTACGGCAAGTCCAGTCCATGTAGCTGTGAGAAATTCTAATGGACAGTATAGCTGGAAAGTAGGTGGGTTTAATTTTGAAGAAAACCAGGACTATTCAGTTTTATTTGAGCGGTAATACATTTTAAAGATAAACATTAATAATAAAAAAAATGAGGCTGTCTCAAAAAGGCAGT